>NZ_BAABEP010000012.1:0-149758 GCF_039540215.1 Streptomyces tremellae | reverse complement strand
GCTTCCGGCTTCCGGCTTCCGGCTTCCGGCTTCCGGCTTCCGGCTTCCGGCTTCCAGTACGGTCGCACGGCCGCGCGCGCCTCGGCGCTGCCGGCCCGCACGGGTCCCAGGTGTCCGCCGTCTGCCGGAGGGTTCCCATGCTGCAAGCCGTCGATCTGCGGGCCGTCGAGAACCTCGTCGCCCGGTACGCGGAGCTGGTCGGCGACGGGGACTTCGCAGCAGTCGGCGACCTCTTCTCCGATGGTGTGTTCCTCGGCAGCGGGGCGCCTTCCGCGGCCACGACGCCGTGGAGGGAATGCTCAGGGGCCGCACGATCGTGTTACGGCGACGGGACCCCGCGCACCCACCACGCGACGGCCAACAGCGTGATCGAGCAGGGCGAGGGGCCCGACGAGGCCACGGCACGCTCGTATGTGACGGCCTGCCAGGCGCTGCCCGAGCTGCCGCCGCAGCCCGTGGCCGCGGGGCGCTACCGGGACCGCTTCGCCCGCACCGGCGGGGTCTGGCGCTTCGCGGAGCGCCGGGTCGACACCCGCCTCCTGGGCGACACGAGCCGCCATCTGCGCCCCTGAAGGACGCGGAGGGGCCCGGCCTGCCGGGACGGCTGCCGCACCGGTCGGCGCGGCACCCCTCGGTCCGCGCGCCGACGCGAGCCCACCCGCTCCGCCGGTCCCCGCGTGCCGGTGTCGGAGACCTCTTCACCGTGGGAGGATGTCTGCGAAACTTTCTGACGGGTTTCGCAGGCGCGGAGACGGGATCGAGGCAATGCAGCAGACGGCGTCACTCGCGGCGGTGGCCGCCGAGGCCGGTGTCTCCGTCGCCACGGCGTCGAAAGCACTCAACGACCGCCCCCGGGTGGGCGCCGGGACCCGGGCCCGCGTCGTCGCCGCGGCGGAGCGCCTCGGATACGTCCCGCGGCACGGCGCGAGCCGGTTCAGGCTGCGGGGCACGGTCGGCATCATCGCGAGCGACCTTTCCGGGCGCTTCGCGCTGCCGATCATGATGGGTGCCGAGGACGCCTTCGGGCTCGGCTCCATCTCCCTGCTCATGTGCGACGCGCGCGGTGACGCCATCCGGGAGCGCCATCACCTGCGTGCGCTCGTCGAGCGGAACGTCGACGGGATCATCGTGCTCGGCAGCCTCTCGTCCCCGCGCCCGAGCCTGAGCGGCATGTTCGAGGTGCCACTCGTGTACGCCTACGCCCCCTCGGACTTGGCCGACGACACGTCGGTCGACGCGAGCCACGAGCACGCCGGGGCGATGGCCGCCGACCACCTGGTGCAGTCGGGGGCGACGAAGGTCGCCGTCGTCGCGGGCGATCCACACGTCCGCGCCACGGCGGAACGGTCGAGAGCCGCCCGCCGGCGGCTGGCCGAGGCCGGGGTGGAGATCGCCGGCGGGGCGGTGTACGCGGGCGAGTACTCGGAGCCGTGGGGGCGAGCCGCGGCGCGGGCGGTGACGGAGCGGGACCCGGACGTCGACGGCTTCCTCTGCGGCAACGACCAGATCGCCCGCGGCGTCCTCGACGCGCTCAAGGAACTCGGCCGCGACGTACCGGGACGAGCGCGGGTGATCGGCCATGACAACTGGGCGGCGATGGTCGAACCGGCACGGCCGGCGCTGACGTCGGTCGACATGAACCTGGAGGAGATCGGGCGGGTCTCCGCCGACCTGCTCCTCCGAGCGATCGACGGGCGCCCGGAACCCGGGGTGCACCACGTCGAACCCCGGCTGGTGGTGCGGGGCTCGACCATGCGGACCGGCTGAACAACGCCGGGCGAGGCGCGCGCACGGGCACCGACGGCGCCGTCGGCGTGCCGGACCCCGCGAGGCGGGCCGTGGGCGGGCAGCCGCGAAACATGTGCGAAACCTTTCCAGGGGTTTGAACCGGCCCGTCCCGCGTTCCTACGCTCCCCGTGAGCCCCCCGCACCGGGGCCATCCAGAACCACGGCGACCGGGCACACACAGCCGTCGTCCCCCGACCCCGCGTCGGCTCCGGCCTTCCACAGTCGCGCTCGCGGCCGGGCCGACACGTGGGCGATCGCCGTACTGCCCGCAGCTCAGCGCTGCCGACGAGAGGAAGACGCTCAGTGCGCCAGAACCCCCTGCGCGAACGGTTCGCCGACGGCCGGCCGACCATCGCCACACGTGTCATGCTGCCGGACCCCGCGATCACGGAGGCGGTGGGCCAGACGGGTGTGTTCGACTATGTGGAGTTCCTGGCCGAATACAACGCCTTCACGCTCCACGACCTCGACAACATCGGCCGCGCAGCGGAGCTGTACGGGCTCGGCACGATGGTCAAGCTCGACTACGAGCACAGCCGTTACCTGGCTCAGCGCGCTGTCGGGTCGGGCTTCGGCGGTGTCCTTTTCGCGGACATGCGCACGCGCGAGGACGTGGTGCGCGCCGTCGCGTCGGTCCGCCCCGACACCCCTGGGCACGGGGGCGCCTACGGCGCGGCCGCCCGGCGGAACGCGCGGCCGGACTACGGCGGTGGGGCCGCCTACATCACGAGTGTCGCGGAAACCGTCGTCGGTGTCATGGTCGAGAAGCGGGAGAGCTTCGACGACCTCGACGCGCTCCTGTCCGTCCCCGGCATCGACTTCGTGCAGTGGGGTCCCACCGATTTCCGGATGAGTTCGGGCAGGACCACCACGGAGATCGACGCGGTGCGCTCCGAGCTGTTCGACGCGTGCGCCAGGAACGGCGTGCCGGCCCGCATCGAGCTCGCGGACCTCGACGAGTTCAGCGACCTGTGCGCGCGGGGCTTCCGCCACTTCTCGCTGGGCATCGACATCGAACTGCTCTTCCACTCCTGGAAGCGGCTCGGCACCGAGGCCCGCGCGCTTCTGCGCACGCCGAAGGAGGTCACGCCGTGAGCTTCCGCGTCGCCTCCACGGTCGCGCTCCCCTCTCGGTCCGCAACCACGCTCACGGACCTGGGGATCGACCTGGTACCCGCCCGCGGCGTGACAGAGCTCCGCACGCTGGGGGAGCTCGGCGCGGTGATCACCACCATCACCGACCCCGTCGACGAAGCCGCCGTCGCCGAGCTGCACGCCCAGGGTGTCCGGCTCGTCGCGAACGTCGGCGTCGGACACAACAACATCGACATCGCGGCCGCGAGCCGCGTGGGCCTGAGCGTGACCAACACCCCGGATGTCCTCACCGATGCCACGGCCGACCTCGCCATGGCCCTCCTCCTCGACGTGACACGGCGGGTCTGTGAGGGCGACCGGCTCGTGCGCGGAGGCCGACCGTGGTCGTGGGCGTTCGACTTCATGTGGGGCAGCTCACTCGCGGGCAAGCGGCTCGGCATCGTGGGATACGGGCGCATCGGTGAAGCGGTCGCCCGTCGGGCTCGCGCCTTCGGCATGACGATCGCGTCGTCGTCACGCAGGCCGCGCTCCGAGCCGGACGTCGAGTGGATGCCCCTCGACCGGCTGTTCGCCGAGTCCGACGTGGTCTCGCTGCACTGTCCGCTCACCGCCGGCACGCGGCACCTCGTCGACGCCGACCGGCTGCGCTCGATGAAACGTACCGCCGTGCTCGTCAACACCGCGCGCGGCGCGGTCGTCGACGAGGCTGCGCTCGTCGCGGCCCTGGGCGACGGCACCATCGCGGCGGCCGGCCTCGATGTCTACGAAGACGAACCGCGGCTCGCCCCGGGACTGGCCGACCTCGACAACGTGGTCCTCGCCCCCCATCTCGGGTCGGCCACCCGGGAGACCCGGGAGGCCATGGCCGACGTGGCCGTGCAGAACGTGGCCGCGTTCCACCGCGGCGGCGCGCTGCTCACGCCCGTCACGGGCTGACCACACCGCACCGTCGCGGACCCGATGGATTCACACAACGAAGTGCGAGATCACACCATGGCCAACTCCCCTGCCTCCATCGTCCCCTGGTACCGGGAGGTGAGCCGTCAGCAGTGGAAGATGTTCGTGGCGTCGTGGTTCGGCTACCTGCTCGACGGCTTCGACTTCGTCCTCATCTCGCTGGTGCTCACCGACATCACGAAGGACTTCGGTCTCTCGGGCGTCCAGGCCGCGAGCCTCGTCTCCGCCGCGTTCATCAGCCGCTGGTTCGGCGGGCTCGCGATCGGCGCGACAGGCGACCGGTTCGGCCGGCGCCCCGCGATGATCGTCAGCATCCTGCTGTTCTCGCTCGGCTCGTTCGCCTGCGCGGTCGCTCCCTCGTATGCTGTGCTGTTCGCCTCCCGGATCGTCATCGGCCTCGGCATGGCCGGGGAGTACGGGGCGAGCTCCACCTATGTGATCGAAGCCTGGCCGAAGCGCCTGAAGAACAAGGCCAGCGGTTTCCTCATCTCCGGGTCCGCCGTCGGAACCATCCTGGCGGGCCAGGTCTTCCGGTTCGTCGTGCCCGAGTACGGCTGGCGGGCGCTGTTCGCCGTCGGCCTCGTCCCGATCGCGATCACCCTCTGGCTCCGCCGCAGCCTGGCGGAGCCGGAGGACTGGAAGCAGGCCCGCCACCGTGGCGAGGCGTCGGACGGCGCCACCGCGCCGAATGTCTTCGCCGTGCTCTTCACCGCACGGTTCCGCGTCCTCAACACGGTGTCGGCCTGCGTCGCGATGGGCCTTCTCCTGCTCATTTTCACAGGTCAGCTGCGGGGTCTCGCGGTCGCAGGGGCGAGCGTACTGATCGGCGCCGTGTTCGTGTCGTTCATGGTGCAGTTCGGTGGACGGCGGTGGCCGCTCATCGTCACCGTGACGGTCACCGTCCTGGCCGCTTTCCTCTACTCGTGGCCGATGCAGGCGCTTCTGCCCACCTACGCCGCGACCGAACTGCACTACAACGCGGCGCAGATCGCCGACGTCGTGTTCTTCGCCGGTTTCGGCAACGCGATCGGCTGCTGCGTCGCAGGCTTCAGCGGTGACAGGTTCGGGACGCGGTGGGCGTATGTCGGCAGCCTCCTGCTGTCGCAGATCCTCATCTTCCCGGTGTTCGCGATCGGCGGCACCCAGCTCTTCGTGCTCGGGGCGCTCCTCCTTCTCCAGCAGTTGTTCGGGCAGGGCATCTCCGGCCTCCACCCGAAGTGGATCAGCGGGTTCTTCCCGACCGAACAACGGGCGGCCGGCCTGGGGTTCACGTACAACGTCGGAGCCCTGGGCGGCGCGATCGCCCCGGTTCTCGGTGCGTCGATCGCGAGCCGCCTCTCGCTCGGTACGGCCCTGCCGGTGCTGTCGTTCTCCCTGACGTTCGTCGTCATCCTGCTCATCGGATGCAACATCCCCGCGCTCGTGCAGCGCCGGATCCACCCGGACGCCTCGCTCCCGACGGACTTCGGACGCGACGGCCTCCTCGGTGAGGACGACACCGTGCCGGCATCGGCCCGTGCCGCCACGTGATCGCTCGCCGGGCTCGGCCGCATCGACGTATTGGTCGCCAACGCCGGAGTCGGCACCTCGGCACCGCTCGGCGAGGCGACGGAGGAGATGATCGACTCCGTCTTCGACACCAACGTCAAGGGGACGATCTTCACCTTCCAGCAGGCGTTGCCGCTGCTCAGCGCCAACGCCTCGGTGGTCCTCACGGGTTCGACCGCCACGACACGGCCCGGCCAGGGACTGGAGATCTACGCGGCGTCGAAGGCCGCGGTCCGCAGTCTCGCCCGCGGCTGGGCCCTCAGCTCGCGCGCGCACGGCTTCCGGGGCAACGTCGTGTCCCCGGGCGGCACCCGCACCCCGGGTCTGCTCAAGCTGGTCACGGCGGAGAGGCTCAAGCAGGCCGAGGACGCCGTTCCCCTCGGCCTGCTCGCCGAACCCGAGGAGATCGCGGCCGTGACGACGTTCCTCGCCTCGGACGCGTCGAGTTACCTCAACGGTGCCGAGCTCTTCGCCGACGGTGGCTACGCACAGGTGTGAGTGCTCCCGTGCACAGGCCCGCTCCGGCCCCGCCGCCCGACGGCGGGGCCGGACCCCGCGGACGGCGGGGCCCGCGGGCGCGTGTGCGGCACCGACCCGCTGCCCGCGCTGCTCATGCTCGCGGCCGTGCCCGCCGGGCGGGCCGGTACCCTCGGCTGGGGGACACGGACCCTGGAGGTGCTGGTGGGGCTGCGGGAACGGATCGCGGCAGAGCTCACGGCGGCGACGCACGGCGGGGATCTCCAGCTGGAGCGGTACGCGGGGCCGCCCGGTGACCCGGGTCTCTTCGGGATCGTGCCCGGGGACCCGGTGTGGCGCGTGCACGGCCAGGCCACCGGGATGCTCGCCGGCGGCTTCGCCGCTCTCATGCTCCAGTCGCTGCACCCGCTCGCCATGGCGGGGGTCGACCAGCACTCCGGCTTCCGTGCCGACCCGGTCGGGCGGCTGCGCGGCACGGTGCGGTTCGTCACCGCGACCACCTTCGGCTCCTCGGCCGCCGCCCGCGAGGTGATCGACCTCGTCCTGCGGATCCACACCCGGGTGCACGGCATCGCCCCGGACGGCCGGCCGTACCGCGCGGACGACCCCGGCCTGCTCACCTGGGTGCACACCGCCGAGGTCCGCAGCTTCCTCGCCGGCCACCAGGCCTACGCGCCCCGGCGGCTCCGGCTGAACCCCGCGGAGTGTGACGCCTACTACCGCCAGGTCGCCCCCGTGGCCGAGGCGTTGGGCGCGCGGGGCGTGCCGCGCACGTCCCGCGAGGCCGAGCGCTATCTGGCCCGGCTGCGCCCCGAGCTCCACGCGACCCCCGCCGCGCTGGACTCGGTGCTGTTCCTCCGCGGGTTCGGCCGCACGCGGCGGGAGCGGCTGGTCGTCGGCCGGCTCATGAACGCCTCGGTCGGGCTGCTCCCGGGCTGGGCACGCGCCGAGCTCGGCATCCGCCGTCCGGCCCCCGTCCGCGCCGGCTGGGACCGGCCGCTTGCGACGGCCGTGGGACGCGTCCTCCAGTGGGGCCTCGGCCCCTCCCGGATCCAGGCGGCCGCACGGGGGCGGCTCGCCGGTGCGCGGCAGGAATGACGCCGGACCTGTGAGGCGTCCCTGCCGGGGGGCGCCCCCGGCAGGGGAGGAAGCGGGCGCCGGTGCCGTCCTCCCCAGGCCCCGGTCCTGACCGCCCCGGTGCCCTCTAGCGGTTCCTGCGCAGGCTCCGCCACACCGCCTTGGCCGCGTTGTGGCCGCTCATGCCGTGCACGCCGGGGCCCGGCGGGGTGGCGGACGAGCAGAGGAAGACCGCGGGGCGCGGGGTGGAGTACGGGGAGAGCGACAGCTTGGGCCGCAGCAGCAGTTGGAGGCCCTGCGCGGCGCCGCACGCGATGTCGCCGCCCACGTAGTTGGCGTTGCGCTCGGCGAGCTGCGGGGGGCCTGCCGTGGCCCGCGCGAGCACCAGGTCGCGGAAGCCGGGGGCGAAGCGGTCGAGTTGGCGCTCGACCGCGTCCGTCAGGTCGCCCGTCCAGCCGTGCGGGACATGGCCGTACGCCCAGAAGACGTGCTTGCCCTCGGGGGCGCGCGACGGGTCGGCCAGGGTCGGCTGCGCGGTGATCAGGAAGGGGGTGTCGGGGGCCGTGCCGCCGTACGCCTGCTTCAGGGCACGGCCGATCTCGCCGCTGGTGGGGCCGATCTGGACGGTTCCCGCGCGGCGCGGTGCCTCGGCCGTCCACGGCACGGGTCCTTCCAGCGCGTAGTCGATCTTGAAGACGCTGGGTCCGTACCGGTAGGCGTCGTAGTGGTGGCCGAGGCCCGCGATACGGGCGAGCGCGGTGGGCGAGGTGTCGAAGACGTAGGCGCGCGCGGGCGGCAGGTCGTCGAGGCGCTTGACCTCGAAGTCGGTGTGGATCGCGCCGCCGCACGCGCGCAGGCAGCCCGCGAGCGCGTCGGAGATCGCCTGCGAGCCGCCGCGCGCGACGGGCCAGCCGCCCGCGTGCGCGGCGAGCGCGAACATCAGCCCTACGCCGCCCGTCGCGAGGCCGTTGAGCGGGGAGATCACATGCGCGACGAGCCCCGCGAACAGTGCCTTCGCCCGCTCGTCGGAGAAGCGCCGTACCAGCCAGCCGTACGGGGGCAGTCCGGCGAGGGCGAAGCGCGCGAGGGTGGTGGTGTCCCGGGGCAGCCCGCGCGGCGGCAGGGTGAGGAAGTCGGCGGCGAGCGCGTCCCACCGGCCGAGGAACGGCGCCACGAGCCGCCGGTAGGCGCCCGCGTCGCGCGGCCCGAACGATGCGGCCGTCTCGGCCACCGACCTGGCGAGCACGGCCGCGGTGCCGTCGTCGAAGGGGTGGGCCATGGGCAGTTCGGGGTGCAGCCAGGTCAGTCCGTACCGTTCGAGCGGCAGGGCGTTGAAGGCGGGCGACCCGGCGCCGAGCGGGTGCACGGCGGAGCACGGGTCGTGCCGGAAGCCCGGCAGGGTCAGCTCCTCGGTGCGGGCTCCCCCGCCGACCGTGCCCGCCGCCTCGAACACCGCGACGGACATCCCGCGCCTGGCGAGCTCGACTGCGGCGGTCAGCCCGTTGGGGCCCGCGCCCACGACGACGGCATCGAGCATCGACGGCACCTTCGGACTCCTTCGTCGGCCGGCGGTTCTGGCCCTCAGGATATTCCGGCGGCCGGGCGGCGGCGGCAGCGGTACGGCCCGGCGCACCGGCGCCCCCGCGGCACCCGGGCGCCGCCACCCGCGCGCGGTCAGCCGCCCAGCAGGATCCGCCGCACGTGCCGGGCCGTCGCCTCGGTGCGGGCCGCGGTGAACGGCAGGGCGTTGCCGCCGGTGATGCGGTACGGCTCGCCGCTGAGCGTGAGGTGGGCGCCGCCCGCCTCGGTGACCAGCAGCAGCCCGGCCGCGTGGTCCCACGCGTACTCCCAGCTGTACGCGACGGCGTCGAGGGCGCCGGTGGCGACGGCGAGGTAGTCGAGGCCCGCGGAGCCGCTGCCGCGGGTCACGGCGCCTGAGCCTTCCAGGCCGAGCAGGGCGCGCTTCTGCTCGGCCGAGGTGTAGTCGGGGTGCGACATGGAGACCCGCAGCTGCCGTCCCGGCTCGGGCGGTCCCGGCCGCAGCGGGGCGCCGTCGAGGGTGGCGCCCCGGCCGCGCACCGCGACGGCCATCCGGTCGGTGGCGGGGGCGTACGTCCAGGACGCGAGCACTTCGCCGTAGCGGGCGAGCGAGACGAGCGTGCAGAAGTCCGGCCGTCCGGAGACGAACACCCGTGTCCCGTCGACGGGGTCGACGATCCACACGGGCGCGTCCTCTTCGAGCGCCCCGTACGCGGCGGGGTCGGCGTGCACGGTCTCCTCGCCGACCACGGCCGAGCCGGGCAGCAGCGCGGTCAGCTCACGCGTCAGATAGGCCTCTGCCCCCCGGTCGGCGACGGTGACCAGGTCGTGCGGGCCGTTCTTCTCGGTGATGTCGTCGGCGGAGAGCTGCCGGTAGCGCGGCATGATCTCGGCGGCAGCCGCCGCCCTGACCACCGCCTCGACTGCGCCGCTCGCGGGGACGCGGAAGCCCGGCACGTCAGCGGCCCACCGCGTAGCCCTGCATGCCGCGCGGGTTCGCGGCGGCGGACAGCACCCCGGTCTCCGGGTCGCGGGCGACGGCGCACAGCCTGCCCTCGGACCAGTCGTCGCCGACTGTCACCTCGTGTCCCCTGCGCCGCAGTTCCGCGACGACCTCCGGGTCGGTGCGGCCCTCGACGGTGAGCGACCCCGGGACCATCCCGCGCGGGTAGAAGGAGCCGGGGAAGGCGTCGGTGTGCCAGTTGGGCGCGTCGATGGCGCCCTGGAGGTCGTATCCGCCGCGCACCCGGCCGCGCAGGGCGAGCGCGAGGAAGAAGTGCAGCTGCCACTGGTCCTGCTGGTCGCCGCCGGGGGTGCCGAAGGCGAGGGCGGGCACGCCGTCGCGCAGGGCGAGCGAGGGGCTGAGGGTGGTGCGCGGACGGCGTCCCGGCGTCAGGGAGTTGGGCAGCCCCTCGTCGAGCCAGGCCATCTGGAGTCGGGTGCCGAGCGGGAAGCCGAGCTCGGGCACGACCGGGTTGGACTGGAGCCAGCCGCCGCTCGGCGTGGCGGAGACCATGTTGCCCCAGCGGTCCACGATGTCGATGTGGCAGGTGTCGCCGCGGGTGGTGCCGTCCTTGGCGACGGTGGGCTCGCCGACGCCTGCCCGGGGCGGCGGCAGGTGCCCGGTCCTGCCCGCTGCGACGGCGGCGGCGTGCAGGCTGATCCCGGGGGTGCGGCCGTCCGGGCTGCCGGGCCGCAGCTCCCGGGAGGCCGAGTCACCGACGAGGGCGCGGCGGCCGGCGTTGTACTCCTCGGAGAGCAGCGCGTCGAGCGGGACGCCGGCCGCGTCGCCGTACCAGGCCTCGCGGTCGGCCATGGCGAGCTTGGTGCCCTCGACGAGGCGGTGCACGTAGTCGGCCGAGCCGTACGCGGGCAGGTCGGCGGCGCGGGGCGGCAGCAGCGCGAGTTGCTGGAGCAGTGCCGGGCCCTGGCTCCAGGGGCCGGCCTTGCAGAGGGTCCAGCCGTCCCAGTCGTAGGTGGCGGGCTCCTCGTAGGAGGCGGACCAGCCCGCGAGGTCGGCGGCGGTGAGGGTGGAGGTGTGGCGCTCGCCGGTGGTGTCCATGGTGGGGCGGGCGGCCTGGGCGAGGATCGCCTCGGCGACGAAGCCCTCGCGCCAGATCCGGCGGGCGGCGTCGATCTGCGCCGCGCGGTCGGCGCCGCCCTCGGTCTCGGCCTCTGCGGTCAGCCGCCGCCAGGTGGCGGCGAGCGCGGGGTTGCGCCACAGCTCGCCGGGGCGTGGCGGGCGGCCGCCGGGCAGGTAGAGGTCGGCCGAGGCGGTCCACTCCCTCTCGAACAGCTCGCGCACGGTCTCGACGGTGGCGCCCACCCGCTCGACCGGGGCATGGCCCTCCTCGGCGTATCCGATCGCGAAGCGGAGGACCTCGGCGAGGCTCAGGGTGCCGTAGTCGCGCAGCAGCGTCATCCAGGCGTCGAAGGCACCGGGTACGGCGGCGGCGAGCGGCCCCGTGCCGGGCACCAGGTCGAGGCCGAGGGAGCGGTAGTGCGCCACGGTGGCGCCCGCCGGGGCGACCCCCTGGCCGCACAGCACGCGCACGGGCCCCTCCGCGGGGGCGAGGATGATGGGCGCCTCTCCGCCGGGGCCGTTGAGGTGCGGCTCGACCACGTGCAGCACGAAGGCGCCCGCGACGGCGGCGTCATAGGCGTTGCCGCCCGCCTCCAGGACCGCCATCGCGCTCTGGGAGGCGAGCCAGTGGGTGGACGCCGCCATGCCGAAGGTCCCCTGCAGGGTCGGCCTGGTCGTGAACATACGCTGTGCACCTCGCCTCTCGTCGTACGGGCCGCGGGGCGGCCCCGGAGGCCGTGGCCGTGGCCGCGCCCCGGCCTTCCCACCCCTCGACGGGACCGGAACGGGCCGGTCGGCAGCCTATCCACCCGCAGCGCGCGCCCGCTCGCGCATCCGCACTGCGGGCGGAAACGGAACTGCGCGCCGGGCACGGCCGGGACCGGCGGGCCGGGGCCTGCAGGGAAGCGGGCCGGGGCCTGCAGGGAAGGGCGGGACCTGGCGGCCCGGGGCGGAAGGCAAAGACTTTTCCTCCGCGTGGCGCGACCGTGTCCCGATCGAAAGATTGTGCGCTTCGGCCCGGGGAAGAAGCTCCCGGATCATACGCGGACCCATGGGCGAAAAGGCGCAACCGACCATGAAACCCGCCACGCCGTCCCGAGCCGTCCCATCTGGGAAATCGCAGGTCAGAGACTTGCTCCTGACTCGGAGGAGTGTGTAGGGATGAGAGCCGCAAGCAGGCCAGTCAGGCACAGGGAAAAGAGAAGAACGCATGACCACGATTGACAAACCGCCGGAGGGGAGCGCGGAACAGCCGCGGCTGCGCCGGGACATGGGCCGGGTCAGCCTGCTGTTCGCCGGCGTGGGATCCATCATCGGATCCGGCTGGCTTTTCGGTGCCCTGAACGCGGCCAAGCTCGCGGGGCCCTCGTCCATATTCTCGTGGGCGATAGCCGCGGTGATGATCGTCCTGATCGGCCTCTGCTTCGCCGAACTCGGCACGATGTTCCCCCTGTCGGGCGGAGTGGTGCGCTTCCCACACCTCTCGTTCGGCTCCTTCGCGAGTTACACGATGGGCTGGATCACCTGGATCGCGGCCGCCACGGTGGCGCCGATCGAGGTGGAGGGCGCGCTCCAGTACGCCACGAAGTGGGCGCACTTCACCGACTACCATCCGGCGAACGGCGCCTACACGCTCACGGGCCTCGGCTATGTGATCGCCGTCCTCGCCATGGCGTTCTTCGTCGCGCTGAACTACTACGGCATCCGGTGGTTCGCGCGGGTGAACAACGTCCTGGTGTGGTGGAAGCTCGTGGTGATCCTCGTGGTGATCGTGGCGTTCCTGGTGACCGCGTTCCACGGGCACAACTTCAGCGCCAAGGAGTACGGCGGCTTCGCGCCGGGCGGCGCCAAGGGCATCTTCACCGCGATCTCCACGGCCGGCATCACCTTCTCGTTCCTCGGCTTCCGGCAGGGCGTCGAGCTGGCGGGCGAGACGGACAACCCGAAGCGCAACGTGCCCTTCGCGGTGATCGGTTCCGTGCTGCTGACCGGCGTCATCTACGTACTGCTCGAAGTCGCCTTCATCGGCGCCGTACCGGGGCACGACCTGGCGTCCTCGCACGGCTGGCTCAACCTGGCCTTCGCCAACGACTTCGGTCCGCTCGCGGCCATCTCCAGCGCGATCGGCCTCGGCTGGCTCGCGTACGTGCTGTACGTGGACGCGGTCATCTCCCCCGCGGACACGGGCCTGATCTACACGACGGTGACCGCCCGCATCTCGTACGCGATGGCCCGCAACAAGAACGCGCCCGAGGGGCTGGCGAAGGCGACCAGGCGCGGGGCGCCGCTGGTCAGCCTGATCGTCACGTTCATCGTCGGCCTGATCGTGTTCCTGCCCTTCCCGAGCTGGCAGGAGCTGGTCGGGTTCATCACCTCGGCGACGGTGCTCTCCTTCGGCTCAGGCCCCGTCGTACTGGCCGCGATGCGGCGCCAGATACCCGAGCACCAGCGGCCGTTCAAGGTGCCCGGCGGGGACGTCATCCCCTTCCTCGCGCTGTACTCGGCGAACCTGATCGTGTACTGGGCCGGCTGGAACACCAACTGGAAGCTGTTCGCCACGATCGGCATCGGCTTCGTCTTCCTCGCCGCGTTCGAGATCCTCGACAAGGGCCGCGCCCCCAGGATGGACTGGAAGGCCGGCGCGTCCTGGGTCATGCCGTGGCTGGTGGGACTCGTGATCATCAGCTGGATCGGCGACTACGACGGCGGCCTCGGCTGGATCGGGCTCGGCTGGGGCTTCGTGGTCAACCTCGTGCTCGCCGCGATCGTCTACCTGATCGCCCTGCGGGTGAAGCTGCCGCAGCCCCGCGTCCTCGAACACATCGAGGAGGCCCGCGAGGAGAGCCGCATCGAGGACGAGGAGCTGGGCGCGGCCCACTGACCTCCCCCTCCGTACCACCCCGCCGACCGAACTGTGCGCGGCACCCCCACGGGTCGCCGCGCACAGCCGCGCGGGGCCGCGCCGCGCGGGGCCGGACCGGGTGCGCCGGTGCGCACGGCCCCGCACCGGCGCACCCGGAGTTCCCGCCAGACGATTCATAGTTTTGTGAATTCAGCCGTTCGTGTACCGTCGTGGGCATGCTGACGCTCGCTCCCGAGGTCGAGGTGCTCGCGCGCTTCGGCCGGGCACTCGCCGACCCGATCCGCTGCCAGCTGCTGCTCGCCCTGCGCGAGACGCCCCGGCACCCGTCCGAACTCGCCGAGGCGATCGGCGTCTCGCGCTCCCGGCTCTCGAACCACCTGGCCTGCCTGCGCGACTGCGGCCTCGTGGTGGCCGTGCCCGACGGGCGCCGCACGCGCTACGAGCTCGCCGACGCGCGCCTGGGGCAGGCGCTCGACGCGCTGCGCACCGCCGTCGTCGCGGTCGAGTCGGACCGCACCTGCGCGGCCGCGGAGACGGAGGGCTGCTGCTGATGGCCGCGCCCGCCTCCCCCGCCGCCGTGCCCGCCGCCCGCCGCGAGGCCCTGACCCGGCGGGTGCGGCTCCTCGTCGCGGCGACGATCGCGTACAACGTCGCCGAGGCGGCCGTCGCGCTCGCGGCAGGCGCCGCCGCCTCGTCCGCCGCCCTCGTCGGCTTCGGCCTCGACTCGGTGGTCGAGGTCTCCTCGGCCGCCGCGGTGGCCTGGCAGTTCTCCGCTTCCGACCACGCCGTGCGCGAGGCGCGGGAACGCACCGCGCTGCGCGTGACTGCGTGGTCGTTCTTCGCGCTCGCCGCCTATGTCGCCTTCGACTCCGTGCGCGCGCTCGCCGGCGCGGACACGGCGGGGCACTCCCTGACGGGGACGGTGCTCGCGGCCGTGTCCCTCGCCGTCATGCCGCTGCTCTCCACGGCGCAGCGCAGGGCCGGGCGTGAGCTGGGCTCCGCGTCCGCGGTGGCCGACTCACGGCAGACCCTGCTGTGCACCTGCCTGTCGGCCGTGCTGCTGGTGGGGCTGCTCGCGCACAGCCTTCTCGGCTGGTGGTGGGCCGATCCGTCCGCCGCGCTCGTGATCGCCGCCGTCGCCGTCAAGGAGGGCCGCGACGCCTGGCGCGGCGACGCCTGCTGCCCGCCGCTCGGGGCGGCCTCCGCCCCCGCGGCCGACTGCGGGCCCGGCTGCGCCTGCTGCTGACCCGCCGGGCACGGCGCACCGCCGGGAGACTGACCCGCCGGCCGCGGCACGCCGCCGCGAGAGACGCCAACTCGCCCGCGGGTGCGGGAGGCTGCTCCCGTGCCTCGCGGGGATCGGTGCGCACGCCGCCAACTCGCCTGCGGGTGCGGGAGGCTGGGGTCATGACGCGCAGCGATCCGGTCCACGACCCCTACGCCGACCACGCCTCCGCGCACGCCGGCGGCCCCGTGCGGCGGGTGCCGCAGGGCGCGGGCGGCAGGTGCTCCTACCTCGTCACCGGCTACGCCGCGGCGCGGGCCGCGCTCGCGGACGCGCGGCTCTCGAAGGACACCGCCGCCTTCTTCGCCGCCCACCCGAGCGGCCGCGACCTGCACCCGGCGCTGTCGAGGACGATGCTCGCCACCGACCCGCCGGGCCACACCCGGCTGCGCGCCCTGGTCGCCAAGGCGTTCACCACGGCCGCCGCGACCCGGCTGCGGCCCCGCGTGCAGGAGATCACGGACGAGCTGCTCGACCGCCTGCCGGGCGGCGGGCGGGCCGATCTGGTGGCCGGTCTCGCGGAGCCGCTGCCCGTCGCGGTGATCTGCGAACTCCTCGGCGTTCCGCCGGCGGACCGCGTGCGGGTGCGGCACTGGTCGGCCGAGCTGTTCGCGGCAGGGCGGCCCGCCGCCGTCGACGCGGCGTCGCACGCCGTCGCGTCCTACATGGCGGAGCTGATCGCCGCGCGGCGCGCCGGCCCCGGCGACCGCCTGCTGGACGGGCTGATCGCGGCAAGGGACGGCGACGACCGACTCAGCGAGGACGAACTCGTCTCGCTCGCCTGCCTGTTGCTGGTCGCCGGGCATGAGACCACCACCAACTTCATCGGCAACGCGCTCCTCGCGCTCCTGCTGCACCCGGCGGCCGGGGAGCGCCTGCTCGCCGAGCCCGACGCCGTGCCCGGCGCCCTGGACGAACTGCTGCGGTTCGACCCGCCCGTCGCCACCGCCACGTTCCGCCACTCCACCGGGCCGCTGACGCTCGCGGGCGCGGAGATCCCCGCGGGGGTGCCCGTCCTGGTGGCGCTCGGCGCGGCCAACCGGGACCCGGAGCGCTTCGCCGCGCCGCACGCGTTGGACCTCGACCGGCAGGACGCCTCGGCCCATCTCGCGTTCGGGCACGGCATCCACCGCTGCGTGGGCGCGCAACTGGCGCGCACCGAGGCCGGTATCGCCCTCCGCTCGATCCTCGCCCGCTTCCCCGGCATCCGGCTCGCCGTGCCGCCGCAGGAGCTGCGCAGGCGCCCGACCCGTCTCGTACGCGGACTCGTCGCGCTGCCCGTCCAGCTGTGATCGAAGGTCCGTGCCAGGGCCCAGACGGTCGGGCCCGCGCCAGGGCCGGACGGTCGGGGCCCGCGCCAGGGCCGGACGGTCGGGGGAGGCCAGAGCGCCGGACGCTCTTGTCCTGTCCCTGTCGCCCGGACTAGGGTTGCCGCCCTCGCGCCGCGTCCGGCGGCCCCTCCGCCCCGCCGAGGAGTGCACGTGTCCGCTGCCCGCACCGCCCGCCGCCCGCGCGGCGGCCCTCCGCGGGCGGGCCGCGCCGCCGCGGCCGCGCTCGGGCTCGCCGCGCTCGTCCTGTCGTCGGGCCCTGCCCACGCGGCGGCCCCCGGCGGGCCGGCCGGGGCGCCAGGACAGGGCGACCCGTACTTCCCGCTGTCGGGCAACGGCGGCTACCGCGTCGGCCACTACGCCCTCGACCTCGGCTACGACCCCGCGACGCGGCACCTCACCGGCGACGCCGTGATCACCGCACGCGCCACGCAGGGCCTCGGCAGGTTCGACCTGGACCTGTCGGGCCTCACCGTCAGCCGCGTACGGGTGGACGGGCGGGTCGCGCACTGGTCGCGCCACGGCCAGGAGCTCGTCGTCACGCCGGCCCGCCGGCTGCGCGCTGGCGCCGCGTTCCGCGTCGAGGTCGCGTACGGCGGCGTGCCGCGGTACGTGACCGACCCGGACGGCTCGGCGGACGGCTGGATCGCGACGGACGACGGCGCGTTCGTCGCCGGGGAGCCGCAGGGCGCCATGTCGTGGTTCCCGTCCGACAACAACCCGAGGGACAAGGCCTCGTACGCGTTCCGTGTCACCGTGCCCGCCGGGTACACCGCGGTGTGCAACGGGGTGCTGCTCGGACAGCGCACCGCGGGCGGCAGCACGACGTTCCGCTGGCGTCAGGACCAGCCGATGGCGAGCTATCTCGCGACCGCCACCGTGGGGAAGTTCGATGTCACGCGCTCCACCACGCGCGCGGGCGTCCCGGTGTACAACGCGGTCGACCCGCGCGAGGCCGCGGCGGCGGCGCCCGCGCTCGCGCGGATCCCGGACGTACTGGAGTGGGAGAGCGGGCTGTTCGGCCCGTACCCGTTCTCCGCGGCCGGGGCGATCGTGGACGACGCGCACGACGTCGGCTACGCGCTGGAGACTCAGTCCCGGCCCCTGTACGACCGGGCGCCCGACATCGGCACGGTCGTCCACGAGACGGCACACCAGTGGTTCGGCGACTCCGTGAGCCTCACCAGCTGGCAGGACATCTGGCTCAACGAGGGGTTCGCGACCTACGCCGAGTGGCTCTGGCAGGAGCAGCACGGCGGCCCCACCGCGCAGGCGGCGTTCGACCGCTTCTACGCGCAGCCCGCGACGAGCGGCCTGTGGGCGTTCCCCACCGCCGACCCGGGCGACGGCGCGCACATCTTCGCCTCCCCCGTGTACACCCGCGGCGCGATGGCGCTCCAGGAGCTGCGCACGGCCGTGGGCGACCGCGACTTCTTCACCATCCTCAAGTCCTGGGCGCGCGAGCACCGTTACGGCCACGGCACGACGGCCCAGTTCGTCGCGCTGAGCGAGCGGGTCTCGGGCAGGCGCCTCGGGCCGCTGTTCCGCACCTGGCTCGACACGGCGGGCAAGCCCGCGGCGCCGTAAGCGGGGTCACGGCAGCAGCGGGAGCCGTTTGACCAGTCTGTCGACGCGGTTGCGCGGGCCGACGACGCTCACCGCGCAGTAGTCGAGCGTGCCGCCCGCGGCGGCGCCGACCGCTTGGAGGTACTCGGCGTAGACCCGGGTGTGCTGGGCGGCAGCGGGCATGTCGGCGACGTATGTGCCAGGGGACGCGACCGCCTTGTCGCGCACCGCGCGCAGGGTCGCCGCGTCGGCGGCCAGGACGGTGCAGCCGGCCCAGGGCAGCCCGGGGTGCGCGCTGCCGTCTGCGTCGACGGCGGCCGCGCCGAGGAGGCCGCCGACCGCGTCCGAGGTGGCGGCCGCCACGCAGACCGCCGCGTTGACCGCGCGGCCGCCAGGAAGGCTCTCGTCGACCACGACGACCCACTTGAGGCGGGCGGCGCGGGTCGGTGCGTTCTGGTCGATCTCGTCCGGGGCGAAGCCGACGGCTTCCGCCTCCGTGGTGTCAGCGGGCACTGGGGCGACTCCTGCTCGGATGTACGGCGTTTTCCGGGGTGAGCTTACTGATCGATTCCACCTGTGGGGCTGATGCCGTACGTCGTTCGGTCCGGTCCCGCCTGGTGGGCGCGGGTCCGTGGTTCGTACGGCGATCGGCCGCCCCGGCCGGCACATCTGCGGCCGGACGCCGGCCGGGCCGGGCGGCCTGCGGGGCCGGGCGGCCTGCGGGGCCGGTCAGGCGGTGACCCGGCCGACGAAGGCCATGAGGTTGTGCCGGATACGGGCGATCTTGGCGTCGAGGGACAGGGTCTCGTCGAGGCCGCGCCCCGCCGCGGTGCGCTTCTTGCCGCGGACGTAGAGCGAGCAGGCCAGGTCGGTGCAGAGGTACTGGCCGACCGTGTTGTTCTGCCGTCCCGCCTCGCCGGTCCTGCGCGCCGTCATCAGCGCGACACCACCTCCGGTGTGGGTCGTCACGCACAGCGAGCACATACTGCGCGCGGTGAAGCCGCGCGCAGCCCCGGAGGACGAGCGCAGCGCGAGGCCGAGCAGGTGGCCGTCCGACTCGGCTACCAGATAAGCGCGTTCGGGTGCTCCGGGGTCGCGCCAGCCCAGGAAGTCGAGATCCTCCCACGGGCGCTCCGCGAGGTCCAGCGGCATGTCCATGCGCTTCACCTCGCCCTTGGAGCAGTTGACGAACGACGCGCGGATCTCGGTTTCTGTCAGGGATCGCATGAGGAGCGAGGCTAACTCGCCTAATATGTCTAGGCAAAATATTTAATTGATTAGGAAGCGGGACGGGAGAGTACATGGCACGCGCGGGCATCACCCCCGAGCGCCTGACCCGGGCGGCGGCGGAGCTGGCGGACGAGGAGGGCTTCGACAACCTGACGGTCTCGGCGGTCGCGCGGCGGCTCGGCGTACGGGACCCGAGCCTGTACGCGCACATCCGCAACGCCCGGGAGCTGAAGGAGCGGGTGGCGCTGCTCGCCCTCGAGGAGCTGGCGGACGCGGCCGCCGCCGCGGTGGCCGGGCGGGCGGGCAGGGACGCGCTGGTGGCGTTCGCCGACGCCTACCGCGGCTATGCGCTCGGCCACCCGGGCAGGTACGCGGCGGCCCGCTTCGAATTGGACATCCGCACGGTCGCGGGCAGCGCGGCGCCCCGCCACTCCGAGCTGACCCGCGCCGTCCTGCGCGGCTACGGACTGCCGGAACCCGACCAGACCGACGCGGTCCGCTTCCTGCACGGGACCTTCCACGGCTATGTGACGCTGGAGGCGGCGGGCGGCTTCCGGCACACTCCGCGCTCGGCCGACGACTCCTGGGCCTGGCTGCTCGACACCCTGGACTTCGCCCTCAGGAACCGGCCGAGGCCCTGAGGAGACCGCGTGCGAGCGGCTGCCGCGGGGCGGTACAGGACGCAAGGCGGCGTGCGGAATGATGTGGACGGGCGCCGGGTTGGATTCCCCTGGAACGTGGAGGAATGGCCATGCATGGTGAGTACAAGGTGCCCGGCGGGAAGCTCGTCGTCGTGGACCTCGACAGCGTCGGCGGGACACTGCGCGGGGTGCGGGTGGCGGGTGACTTCTTCCTCGAACCCGACGAGGCGCTCGACGCCATCGACGCGGCTCTCGAAGGCGCGCCCGCCGACACCGACGCGGCGGGCCTCGCCGCCAGGATCGACGCCGCGCTCCCGGCCGGTACCCGCATGCTGGGCCTCACCACCGAGGGCGTCGCGGTCGCGGTACGCCGTGCGCTCGCCCAGGCCACCGAGTGGCGGGACTACGACTGGCAGCTCGTCCACGAGCCGCCGCAGCCGCCCGCCCTGCACATGGCGCTCGACGAGGTCCTCACCGCGGAGGTCGCGGCAGGGCGGCGCCCGCCGACGCTGCGGGTGTGGGAGTGGGCCGCCCCCGCCGTCGTCATCGGCAGCTTCCAGTCGCTGCGCAACGAGGTCGACTCCGGGGCCGCACGCCGCCACGGGATCGCCGTGGTGCGGCGGGTCTCGGGCGGCGGGGCCATGTTCGTGGAGCCGGGCAACACCGTCACGTACTCGCTCTCGGTGCCCGAGTCGCTGGTCAAGGGGCTGACGTTCGCGGACAGTTACCGCTACCTCGACGACTGGGTGCTCGGCGCGCTCGGCGACATGGGCGTGGCCGCGTGGTATCAGCCGCTCAACGACATCGCCACCGAGGTGGGGAAGGTCGCGGGGGCCGCGCAGAAGCGGATCGTGGACGGGCAGGGCGCCGTACTGCACCACGTGACCATGGCGTACGACATCGACGCGGACAAGATGACCGAGGTGCTGCGCATCGGCGGCGAGAAGCTCTCGGACAAGGGCACCCGCAGCGCGAAGAAGCGGGTGGACCCGCTGCGCCGGCAGACCGGGCTGCCGCGCGAGGAGGTCATCGACCGCATGATCGCCTCCTTCCGCGACCGGTACGGGCTGACCGCGAGCGGGGTCACCGACGGGGAGCTGGCGCGCGCCGAGGAACTCGTCCGCACGAAGTTCGCCACCCCGGAGTGGACCGCCCGCGTGCCGTGAGAGCATGTCCCCCGGCCCGTGGGGCGGCGGGGGTCAGACGGTGAGGACGAGCTTGCCCTTGAGGTGGCCCGCGTCGAGCAGCCGGTGCGCGTCCGCGACCCGCTCGAACGGGAACGCCTCCTGCACGTGGACCCTCAGCCTGCCCTCCTCGACGAGTGCGACGAGGCCGCGCAGGGCGACCGGATCGGGGTCGACCGCGATGCCGCTGAAGCGCATGCCGGCCGCCTCGTACGCGGCGGCGAGCTCCGCGTCCTCCTCGGCGACCGCCGTCACCAGGTGGCCGCCGGGGCGGAGTACGCCGAGCGACCGCTCGGCGGTGTCGCCGCCGAGCGTGTCGAGCACGAGGTCCATCCCGCGTGCCGCCTCGGTGAAGTCGACGGCCGTGTAGTCGATCACCTCGTCGGCGCCGAGCCCTTCGACGAACGTCCGCTTGCTCCCCGAGGCGGTCGCGGTCACATGGGCGCCGAGCGCCTTCGCGATCTGGACCGCGACATGGCCGACTCCGCCGCCACCGCCGTGGATCAGCACGCGGTCGCCCCCGGTGACGCCGCCGAGGTCGACGAGGCCCTGCCATGCCGTCAGCCCGACCACCGGCAGCGCCGACGCCTCGACGTGCGAGAGCGACGCAGGCTTGCGTACCAGGTGCAGCGCGGGCGCCGACACGGCCTCGGCGTACGCGCCCGCCGCACGCGGGAACAGCGGCATCCCGAACACCTCGTCACCCGGCCTGAACCGCCAGGTCCCCGGCGCCTGGCCGACCACGCCGCTGATGTCCCACCCGAGGACGAACGGCGGCCGTCCGAGCAGCGGGAACTCGCCGGCGCGCAGCCGCGCCTCCAGCGGGTTGAGGCCGATCGCCCTGACGTGGACGAGCACCTCGGTCGGGAGGGGCCGGGGCTCGGGCGCCTCCACGACGGTGAGCACCTCGGGACCGCCGAGCGTGTGCTGGGTGATGACTCGCATGACTCTCCTGACGGTGGGACGGGAACGGGAACGGGGACGGGGACGGGAACGGGAACGGGAACGGGGACGGGGACGGGAACGGGAACGGGAACGGGGACGGAACCCACGCTAGGCAGCCGAAAGGAACCGCCGGGTACCGTGGGCACATGAGCGGTTCAGGTCCTGGCGGACCCTTTCTCGCCGACTGTCCTGGGCGTCTGACGGTCGAGTTGATCGCCGACAAGTGGACGGCGGTCGTGCTCTCCGGCCTCAGTGAGGGCCCGGTGCGCCACGGCGAGCTGGTCGGCCTGATCGGCGGCATCTCCCGCAAGGTGCTCACCCAGACGCTCCGCAGGCTCGAAGCGCACGGACTCGTCCGCCGCCACGCCTACGCGGAGGCGCCGCCCCGCGTCGAGTACGAGCTCACCCCGCTCGGCGCGACGCTGATCGACCCGATCCACATGCTCACCGAGTGGGCGAGGGAGAACGGCGAAGCGGTGCTCGACGCCCTCGACGCCGCCCAGGACCCGGCGCCCCGCGGCGGCTGAGGCCCTGCCGGGGCATCGCCCGCCCGGCCGCCGCACGGACCGCCGGTGCCCCGGCCCGTGGCGGGCCGGGGCACCGGTTCACGCCCTGTGGGCCGCGCTGCGGGCCGCGGCCTGCACCTCCGCGCCCATACCGCCCCCACCGGGCCGACGGGGGCTCAGGCCCCGGCCGTCACGCCGTTCACACGCGGATCGTCGGGTGGTGGGCGGCGAACCACGCGCCGAGGTCGAGCGTGCGCTCCAGGACCGTGCGCTGCCGCTGGGTGATCTCCTCGGGCGCCGCGGTGGTGGCGCCGCGCAGGACCTCGCGGTCCAGCAGCCCGACGGCCGGGTGGCCGTCGGCGAGGAGTTCGGCGGCCTGGTCCTGGACGGCCGTCACATAGGCCGGGTCGAAGGTGCCGGGGTAGCCGCTCTTCTTGCGGTCCGCCACGACCTGCGGCAGCAGCTCGCGGGTCGCCGCGCGCGGCAGGCTCTTCTCCCGGCCGTCGAACGTCTTGATCGACCAGGGGGCGTTGAAGACGTCCTGCACGGGGCGGTGGTCGCAGAACGGGACGCGGACCTCCAGGCCCACGGGCATGCTCATCCGGTCCTTGCGGTCCAGCAGCTGCTGGACCATGCGGGTGAGGGTGAGGTGGAGGTGGAGGTGGCTGACGACGCGCATGCGGGCGTCGAGCCCGGTGTCGCCGGGGAGCGTGGGGGTCTCCGCGACGGCCGCGTGGTAGGCGTCGGCGACGTACCGGTCGGGTTCGGGCGTCTGCGCCAGTTCGCGGTCGGCCGGGCGCGCGTCCCCCATCAGCGAGGGTCGCCCGCCGTCCAGGGGAAGGTGTCGGCCTCGCGGCGCTCGTCGTGGAACCACGGGTAGCCGCCGAAGACCTCGTCCGCGGACTCCCCGGACAGGGCGACGGTCGAGTGCCTGCGTACGGCGGAGAACAGCAGGTAGAGCGAGTTGTCCCGGTCGCCGATGCCGACGGGAGGTCCCGGGCGCCGGCTGCGGCCCGCCGCACGGCGGGCGCAAAGAGCGCGGCGCCGTCCAGGACGGTGTCCTGGTGCGCGTTGCCCAGGTGCTCCGCGACGGCGTGCGCATAAGGGGTGTCCTGGGTCGGCGAGACGTCCATCGCCTGGAAGTGCTTCTCCTGGTCGGAGAAGTCCACGGCGAAGCTGCGGACCTTCTCCCCCGGCCGGCGCCAGGTGGAGCGCCGCGAGCGCGGTCAGCGCAGACGAGTCGGGACCGCCGGAGAGCAGGGTGCAGCGCGGCACGTCCGCGACGAGCTGCCGCTTGACGATGTCGTCGAGCAGCTCCCGCACCTGGGCGACGGTCTGCTCGGTCCTGTCGGTGTGGGGTTCCGGCCTGAGCCGCCAGTACGTGCGGCGGTGCAGCCCCTTGCGGTCGAGCGTGATGATCTCGCCGGGCCTGGCCTCGGCCATGCCCTCCCAGACGGCGACGCCGGGGGACTTGAGGAACGAGAACAGCTCGCGCAGCCCGTAGGCGCCGACGACCGGCGGCACCAGCGGGTTGGCGAGTATCGCCTTGGGCTCGGAGCCGAAGACGACGCCGTCGTCCGTCGGGTGGTAGTAGGACGGCTCGACGCCCATCCGGTCGCGGATCATCACCAGCCGCTCGGTACGCGCGTCCCAGATCGCGGACGCATACATTCCGTTGAGCCGGTCGACCAGGGCGTCGCCCCGTTCGAGGTAGCCGTGGAGCACGACCTCCGTGTCCGAGTCGGTGTCGAACCGGTGGCCCGCCGCGCGGAGTTCCTCGCGGAGGTCGGTGAAGTCGTACGCCTCGCCCGAGTAGACCATCGTCACGTCGCCGTCGGGCGTCGGACCCGTCATGGGCTGGGCGCCACCGGGCAGATCGATGACCGCGAGCCGCCGGTGGCCGAGCGCCGCGCGGTGGTCGAGCCAGGTCCCCGACGCGTCCGGGCCCCGGCAGGACATGGTCTGTGTCATCGCGTCGACGCCGGCGCGGTGGAGAGTCAGGTCACGCTGGTACGCGACCCGTCCCGTGATGCCACACAGGGTGCACCTCGCTTCCGCCGCAAAGGTTGCCCGAGGGAGCCACTTCCCCCGACAAGGGGGTATCCGCACTCTTCGCGAGCAGTCGGTCACGTGGCGTCCCTCACGGCAGAGTTCTGGTCAGCCGATGGCGACCCGGGCCCCGGCGGCTGCAAGTCGACAGCGCTGGGCGGCCCTCACGAGGCTTGCGGGCAAGGCCAGTTGGGGAACAGGCCGCTCAGGCAAGGCCGGGGATGACCCGGTCACCGTACGCGTCGACGGTCGCCTCCTTGGCGTCGTGCATCGCGTAGAGCGCGAACTGGTCGACGCCGAGGTCCGCGAGGGCGCGCAGCTTCGCGCGGTGCGCCGCCGCGTCGCCCAGCAGGCAGAAGCGGTCCACGACGGCGTCGGGCACGAAGTCGGCCGAGGGGTTGCCCGCCCTGCCGTGGTGCGCGTAGTCGTAGCTCTGCCGCTGCTCGATGTAGTCGGTCAGCTCGGCGGGGACGGCGTCGGAGCGGGCGCCGTAGCGGGCGACCAGGTCGGCGACGTGGTTGCCGACCATGCCGCCGAACCAGCGGCACTGCTCGCGCGCGTGCGCCAGGTCGTCGCCGACGTACGCGGGGGCCGCGACACACACGGTGAGAGCGGCCGGGTCGCGGCCCGCCTCCGCGGCAGCCGCCCTGGCCGCCCGGATCATCCACTCCGCCAGGTAGGGGTCGGCGAGCTGGAGGATCAGCCCGTCGGCGACGCGCCCCGCCAGCGCCAGCGCCCGCGGCCCGTACGCGGCCATCCACACCGGCAGGCGGCCGTCGCGCACCCAGGGCAGCCGCAGCGCGCGCCCGTCCACCCGGGCCTCCCGGCCCTCCGCGAGGTCGCGGATGACGCCGATCGCCTCGCCGAGCCTGGCCAGGGTCTCGGGGGCGCGGCCCGCGACGCGCACCGCGGAGTCGCCGCGGCCGATGCCGCAGACCGTGCGGTTGCCGTACATGTCGTTGAGCGTCGCGAAGGTGGAGGCCGTCACCTCCCAGGCCCTGGTCGCGGGGTTGGTCACCATCGGGCCCACCACCAGGTGCTCGGTCTCCGCGAGCACGCGGCTGTGGATGACGAACGGCTCCTGCCACAGCACCGCCGAGTCGAAGGTCCAGCCGTACCGGAAGCCGGCCGACTCGGCACGGCGCATCAGGTCGACGACCGCGCGGGCCGGCGGGTCCGTCTGAAGGACGAGTCCGAAGTCCATCGGGAGGCCTCCTGGGTCCGGCAGCGGTGATGCTGCTGGCCGGGCGCCGGGCGGCGGGCCCCGGCCTGCGGAGAGCCTGCCACACGGGACGGCGGGCAACCGTCCGGTTTCCGCCGTTTGCCGCCGTTCGGGGCACGACGCGCGCACGGGCGGCGCGGCAGGGCATCCCCTCCCCGCCGCACCGCCCGCCGGCGCAGGCGCGCATCCCGCTCGCGCCCCGCGCCGGCACCCCCGCCCGCCGCCCCGGGCGGCGGACGCACACTCCCCGGGCGGCCTCCTCAGGCCCCGGCGACCACCGCGTTCTCGTTGGGTACGCAGTGGGTCATGACCAGGCCGGCCACGTCGCGGCTGCCGTTGCGGCCGAGGTTCGCGGCGCGCCGCGACTCCTCCTCGCTCAGGGGCCTGTCGGGCAGCGGGCCGAGGTGGCGGACGTCGTCCGCGGTCATGCCGAGCTTCTCGCCGACCCTGCGGCCGTACTCGTCCTCGGCCATGAACAGGTGCCACAGCATCCGCTCCCGCACCACTCGGTCGCACCGGGCGAGCGCGTCGGCCAGATTGCGCACGAGGTCGTCGCGCTCCCACTCCTCGCAGAGCAGGAACCGCTCGCCGGCCTGGCGGTAGTCGTCCGTGCGCTCGATCCTCGCCCGGGTCAGCCGGCCGCTGATCTCGGGCCCCTGCACGTCCTCGTGCGGGTAGGGCGCCTCCCGCAGCCCGCCGCGCACCGAGGGCTCGTAGGTGATCGAGGGGTCGCTGCCGCCCGGGTCCACCGCGTACGCCATGGCGCCGTCGCGCTGGTTGGTGCGCACCGCGGCGTTCGCCGGTGCGTTGACCGGGAGTTGGAGGTAGTTCGGGCCCACCCGGTAGCGCTGGGCGTCGCTGTAGGCGAAGGTCCTGCCCACCAGCATCTTGTCGTCGGAGAAGTCCAGGCCGTCGACGAGCACGCCGGTGCCGAACGCGATCTGCTCGCTCTGCGCGAAGAAGTTCTCCGGGGCGCGGTCGAGCACCATGCGCCCCACCGGCAGCGGCGGGTAGTCGTTCTCCGGCCACACCTTGGTGTCGTCCAGCGGGTCCCAGTCGAGCTCGGGGTGGTCGTGGTCGTCCATCAGCTGGACCCGCAGCTCCCACTCGGGGTGGTCACCCCGGGCGATCGCGTCGTACAGGTCCTTGGTGTGGCTGCCCAGTTCGTGCGCCTGGACGCGGGCTGCCTGCTCGGCCGTCAGCGACTTCACACCGGCCTTGGGGACCCAGTGGTACTTGACCAGCGTCGTCGCGCCCTCCGCGTTCACCCACTTGTAGGTGTTCACGCCGAAGCCCTGCTGGTGCCGGTAGGAGGCGGGGATGCCCCGGGGGCCGAAGACCAGTGTGTACATGTGCAGGGACTCGGGGGACGCCGCCGCGAAGTCGAACACCCGGTTGGGGATCTGCCGTTCGAACGTCACGGGGTCCGGCTTCTGGGAGTGGATCACGTCGGGGAACTTGATGGCGTCCCGGATGAAGAACACACCGAGGTTGTTGCCCACCAGGTCCCAGTTGCCGTCCTCCGTGTAGAACTTGACGGCGAAGCCGCGCGGGTCGCGGGCCGCCTCGGAGGAGTCGCGCCCGCCCGCCACCGTCGAGAACCGCACTGCGACATCGGTGCGCCTGCCCGCGGTCTGGAACAGCTTCGCCCGCGTGTACCGGGCGATCGGCTCGCCGCCCACTGTCCCGTACGCCTCGAAGTGGCCGAAGGCCGTCGCGCCGCGCGCGTGCACGACCCGCTCGGGCACCCGCTCCCGGTCGAAGTGGGAGATCTTCTCCAGGTACTGGTAGTTCTCCAGCGTCGCCGGGCCGCGGGAGCCGACCGTGCGCTGGTTCTGGTTGTCGTGTACCGGATGTCCCTGCCGGTTCGTCAGGACGGCGCGGGTGTCGCCGTGCGGTGCGTTGGCTGTCATGGGTGGGCGTGCTCCTCGGTTCGTACGGTTCAGGGCCGGCCGGCCGCGGGTACGCCGGCGCGCAGCATCCAGGCGTGCTTCTCCAGCGCCTCAAGGGCCGTGGTGACGAGGTCGGCGCTCACGGCGTCCCGGCCTTCCAGGGCGGTCAGCGCGGAGTGCAGCGTGTCGGCCGTGGTGTGCAGCCGCCCGGTGATCTCCCGGGTGGCCGCGGTGGCCGCGAGCACGCCCGTGGGCAGGGCGGGCAGCGTGGTGGTGGTGGCGACGGTGTCGCTCGTCCCGTCGGGCGAGGCGCCCAGCGCGCGCAGCCGCTCGGCGAACGTGTCGGCCTGGGTGCGGGCGGTGGTGGCGATGTCGTCCAGCTGGAGGTGGAGGCCGTGGAAGGTGGCGCCCACGACGTTCCAGTGGGCCTGCTTGGCCTGGGCCTGCAGCTCAAGCAGGTCGACGAGGACCGCCTGGAGGGCCGCGGCGGTGCGTGGGTCCGCGGTGGCCGCGGGGGCGTCGCCCTCGCGGCGGCGGCCGGCGAGCGCGGTACCGGAGTAAGTGGTGATCACAACGGGCTCCGTTCCATCGGGAGGCCGGATCGCGGTCCGCGGGTGTGGTCGTACCCCCCTGCGGGCCTGGGCGGTTGGTGTACCGCCGCGGCGACCGGACGACCGCCACACTACACCTTGTTTTGACTCAGTCAACTTTAGGTGGCCAGAGCCCGCCCCGCCCGCCGTCGCGGACGACCAACGCCCCGAGGGCTCATAATTGACAGAGTCAACTTAAGCCCTCAGGGTGGTGGTGCCACTCCCCCACCCCGTCCCTCCCGCCAGGAGCCGTGCAGATGCCCGAGCAGCCCCCGCCCGCACCGCACCCCTCGGCGCCGCCCGCGGCCCGCGGCACCGCGCCCGCCTACGAGGACGGCGTCGTCGAACTGGCCGGCACGTTTTTCGGGCTCGCCCGCACCGGCGGGGACGCGCTGCTTGCCCGGTACCTGGCCGCGGGTGCCCCGCCCAACCTCACCAACACCAGCGGCGACACCCTCCTCATGCTGGCCGCCTACCACGGCCACGCCGACACGGTCGCCCTGCTGCTGCGGCACCGCGCCGACCCCGACCGTGTCAACGACCGGGGCCAGAGCCCCCTGGGGGCCGCGGTGTTCAAGGACGAGCCGGAGATCGTCGGCCTCCTGCTGGGGGCCGGCGCCGACCCCGACCTGGGGGCGCCCTCCGCGCGGGGCCTGGCCGAGTTCTTCGGACGGGACGCCTACGTCCTGCGGTTCGCCGGGGCCGGGGCCCGCTGACCTGACCGGCGCCGCGCCGGGGCCCGCTGACCGGCGCCGCCGTCCCCTCACACCTCGCGGTTCTCCGAGCTCACCATCCAGGCGTACTGCTCCAGCTTGTCGATGATGCCGTGGAGGAGGTCAGCCGTCGACGGGTCCTCCGCGTCCACTCCGTCGTGCACGCGCCGCAGTGTGGCCGTGGCCGCGTGCAGACGCGTCGTGACCAGGTCGACCACCGCCGCCACACTCAGCTCGCCCTCGGGGAAGGCGGGCAGCGTCGTGGTGGCGACCACGGTGTCGGACCTGCCGTCCGGCACGGCGTGCAGGCTGCGCATGCGCTCCGCGATGGTGTCGCCGGCGTCGCGCGCGTAGTCCACGATGTGGTCGAGCTGTTTGTGCAGGTCGCGGAAGTTGTGGCCGACCAGGTTCCAGTGGGCCTGCTTGCCCTGGAGATGCAGTTCGACCAGGTCGACCAGGACCGCCTGCAGGGACTCAGCGAGCTGCCTGGACGCCGTGAAACCGACGGCGGCGTCCTGCTCGGAGAGCCGGGCTGTGCGAGAAACAGTGTCCGACGTCATGCGTACGCTCCTTGGGAAAACGCCCTGCCCGCACGGCGAGCGCAGGCAGGAGCCACGTGCGTCCGTTCACACTCCAGTGTCGACCAGGACCGCACGGCCCGCAGCCCGGCGCCGTCCGCACCGCCCGTACCCGCGCCGCGCGCGCCGCCGGTACGGTGGCGGTCCCTGCGACGGAGGGAGGGGCGGCGTGGAGCGGGTACGGCTGCCGGCGGCGCTGGCCACTGCGGCGGCGATGGGCTGTGCGGCGGCGTGCGGCACCCCCGCGGTGCCGCTGCCCGCGGACCGCAGGCCGCCCTGCGTGGCCCCGCGGACGGCGCGCTGGTGGGATGGCTCGACGGGGACGCGTGGCCCGACCGCGTCGAGACCGGGGGGCGCGGGCCGCGGCCTGGTGGTGCGCTGGGGCGAGCAGGGCGGCGGCTTCGGCCGTCCCGTCCCCCTGCGCTCCCTCGCAGGCGCGCACACCGGGGAGAGCGCGGCGGGCGCCGTGGCCGACTTCACGGGCGACGACGAACTCGACCTGATCGTCGTGGTGTCGAAGCCCCCGGGACCGGCGCCCCCTCCCCCGCGCGGATCGGGGAGCTGCGGGTCGGCCCGCTCCATCGGGACGGCACGAGCGGGCACCGCAAGAGCCTGGGCCTGGACGAGAGTTCGGGCGCGGCCGTCACCGACTTCGACCACGACAGGGTTCCCGACGCCGCGGTGTGGACGTACGAGGGGGACGGATCGTACGGCGTGACCCCGCGGCCCGGCACGGGGCACGGCCTCGCCGGGGACGGCGCGGCGGCCGAGCGGCGCTACGGCACGCAGGAGGCGGCGGGCCCGCAGGACCCGCCGCGCCTGCCGAGGACTCCGCTGACCGCGCTCTACCGGCGCTGCGCCACGGGCGGTTGACCCGTGCCGCGCCCGTAGAGCTGCTCCTCGACCTCCTCCAGGCTGCGCCCCTTGGTCTCGGGCACGAGCACCGCGGTGAAGGCCAGGGCGAGCAGGGAGATCCCGGAGAAGAGGTAGAAGGTGGCGGACGAGCCGATCCCGGAGACGAGGACCGGGAAGAACTGCGAGACCAGGTAGTTGCCGCCCCAGAGGGCGAAGGTCGCGACGGACGCCGCCACGCCCCGCACCCGGGTGGGGAAGATCTCGGAGATCACCACATAGGCGACGGTGCCGAACGACACCGCGAAGAAGGCGACATAGCCGAGGATGAGAACCAGCAGCAGCGGTCCTTCGGGGTGGGCCGCGCGGAAGACGGTGCCGGTCGCGGCGAGCAGGACGGTCATGGCGGTGGCGCCGACCAGGAGGAGCGACCTGCGGCCCACCCGGTCGATCAGCCACATGGACAGCAGGGTGGCGAGGACCAGCACGACGCCGATCAGGACGGTGCTCGACATGGCGTCGTCGGAGCCGAGCCCGGCGGACTTGAAGACCTCGGGGGCGTAGTAGAAGATCGCGTTGATGCCGGTGATCTGCTGGAACAGCGCGACGCCGAAGCCGATCAGCAGGGTCTTGCGCAGGCGCGGTGTCAGGAGGTCGCCCAGCCGCGCTCCCGGGGCGCCCGACGCCTCCTCGATGGCAGCGAGTTCGGCCTCCGCGTCGGCGGGCGAGGCGTTGATGCGGCCCAGGACGGCGAGCGCCTCGGCGCGGCGGCCCGCGCGGGCCAGCCAGCGGGGGCTCTCCGGCACCAGGAAGAGGAGCAGGAAGAACGCGACGGCGGGCACGACCCCGACCGCGAAGGTCCAGCGCCAGCCGGTGCTGATGTTCCATGCCTCGCTGTTCATCCGGGAGATGAGCGCGCTGACGCTGAACACCACCAGGTTTCCCACGGTGTTGAACAGCTGGTTGAACGAGACGAGCCGGCCGCGCACCCGGGCCGGCGCCACTTCGGCGATGTAGAGCGGCGCGATGGTGGTCTCGGTGCCGATGCCGACACCGACGAGGACGCGCGCGGCCACCAGCCAGCCCGAGGAGGGCGCGAGGGCCTCGCCTATCGCGCCGATGACGAACACGACGGCGATGGCGAGCATGACCTTCTTGCGGCCCACCGCGTCGCTGAGGCGCCCGGCGAGCACCACGCCCACGATGCAGCCGACGATGATGCTGGACGTCACCCAGCCGAGGCCGCCGGGACCGAGGTGGAAGCGGTCCTGGATGAAGCCGGCCGACCCCGAGATGGCCCCGTTGTCGAAGCCGAAGAGGAAACCGCCCACGGCGGTGACGAAGGTGATGAGGAGGACGCTCCTCATGTGGCCGGCGGAAGGCGGCCGGGACGTGGTGGTGACCATCAGAACCTCCGTGGTTCGGGGCGGCGACGGCGGTGTCGCGGCCCGTGCCCGCCTGCGCGGGCCGTTCTGTCGGGGACCCGGGCCTCGGCCGGGTCCCCGCGGGGTCAGCCCCGGGCGGTGCCGGCCCGTGGCGTGCGGGGTGCGCGGGTGCGCACCGCGACCTGGTCGAGCAGTGCGCGCGGCGGGAGCTCTGCGGACAGGCCCGCCGTCTCACTCGCCGCGTTGGAGGCTCCGCAGGCGGCAGCGGCGCGCAGATGCCGCGGCCAGCCGGCGCCGGGGGCGCCGAGCATGCTGTGCACGAGTCCCGCGCAGAAGGCGTCGCCCGAGCCGACCGCGCTGCGCACCGGCACACGCGGCGGCGCCACCTCGAACCCGGCCTCGCGGGTGGACACCTGGACGGGGCCGCCGCCGTCGGTGACGACGACGCACCGGACGCCGCCGTCGAGCCAGGCGCGTACGGTGGCCGCCGCGGCGCGCTTGCCGGACACCGCGTCGAGCTCGTCCCTGTTGACCTTGACGACGTCGGGGGCTGCGGCCGCCCCCGCGGCGAGCGCGGGGCCGTGTGCGTCGAGCACGGTGGTCACACCGCGCCCGCGGGCCCGCTCGATCCACCGCGCGTACTGCTCGTCCGGCATGCCTGGCGGGATGCTGCCGGTGCACACCAGGGCGTCGGCCTCGGCCAGGGCACGGGTGAACACCTCGTCGAACGAAGCGAGTTCGTCCTCCGTAACGGTGGGACCCGCCGCGTTGTAGACCGTGGCGCCGTCCGGCGCCGAGCGGTCGACGAGGACCTCGTTGACCCGGGTGGCGCCCTCGGTGGCCGTGAGGTCGCAGCGGATGCCCTCGGCGCGCAGCAGGTCGTGGAAGAGGCGGCCGGTCGCGCCGCCGCACAGCCCGAACAGCAGCGGGGGCGGCACGGCGCGCTCCCCGCCGGCGCCGAGGGTCCCGGCCTCCGGGCCGAGCGCGGCGAGCACGCGGGCGACATTGACGCCCTTGCCTCCCGCGAGGGTCTCGCTGCGCACGAGGCGGTGCACGGTGCCGGGGCGGTGCGCTGCCACCACGAGCAGCCGCTCCACGGCGGAGTTGGCCGAGGCGATGGCGATGGTCACGGTGTCTCCTGCGTCGTGCGGGCAGCCGGGGGCCGCGGCGGTGCGGGCGGGCCGGCGAGGGCGTCGCGGGCGAGGAGCGCCGCGCCGTGGGCGACGGGCTCGGCGAGCGGCACCACGCGCAGCGGGACGCCCCAGCGCCCGGCGCGGTGCCCGGCCATCTCGGGGCGGCGGAACAGCGATCCCATGAGGGCCACGGACCCGGCCCGGGTGCCGGCGCGTGCGCACATCTCGCCGACCGCCTCCCATGCGGTGTCCGACAGCTGGTCGAGGCAGCGCCGTACGACGTCGGCGGGGCGGGCGCCTGCGGGCAGGCCGTCCAGGGTGAGCAGCCCCGCACCGGCGGCCGACGCGTCGTGGAAGCGTACGGAAAGGCCGGGCAGCGCGCCGGGGCGTGCGGCGGCGAGCCCGGCGAACAGGGCGTCGAAGTCGCCCCCGTAGCAGAGTTCGGCGAGCAGTTGCACCACCTTGCCGGTGGGCACGGGGTGGCCGAGCACGAAGCCGTCCGGGGTCCAGGACCGCTCCCAGTCGACGCCGAGCTCCCAGGCGCCGCGGTCCGGACGGTAGGTGTCGGCGAGGACCATCAGGTACTCGGAGGTGCCGATGGAGTCGAGGACGCGGGCGCCGTCCGCCGCGTGCGCCTGGCGGGCGGCCACGACCTGGTCGTGGCCGCCGACGACGGCGCGCGCGCCCGGCGCGAGCAGCACGCCGGGCAGCGCGTCCGGCCTGATCGCGCCCGCGTCGGCCCCCGCGGGCAGGGCGGGCGCGAACATGCCGGGGTCCATGCCGAGGCGGTCCATGAGCCGGTCGTCGGGTGCGAGGGTCGCCAGGTCGAAGCACTGGCTGTGGGTGATCTGGGAGGTGGCCGCGGTCCACTCGCCGGTCATGCGGTGGGTGGCGAAGGCGCAGAAGTCGACCCAGCGCGCGGTGTCGCGCCACACCTCGGGGCGGGCGCGCCTGAGGTGCGCGGTCCGCTCGGGCGTCTGGTCGGTCCTGTGCCTGATGCCGGAGACGCGGTAGTGCTCGAAGGAGGAGAGCAGCTCGGCGGTCGCGGTGTCGAGCGCGCGCTCCGGCCGGGTCTCCCACCAGGCGGGCGAGGGGTGCAGGGGCCTGCCGCGCCGGTCGACGGGCACGGACTCCTCCTGGCCGAACGAGGCGACGGCGACGCCCGCGAGCGGTCCGTACGGCGCGGCGGTGGTGCGGGCGTAGCGCGCCACCAGCGCGGTGGCGGCCCGCCAGACCTCCTCCGCGTCGTGGCACGCCAGGCCGTCGACGGTGCCGGTCGGGGTGCGGACGCGCCCGGGTTCGAGCGGCGTGCCGTCGTCGGTGACGCCGGCCGCCTTCACATGGGTGGTGCCGATGTCGATGCCGAGAAACCACATCGTTTCCTGGCCTCTCCTCGCGAGTCGGGTGGGTGGGGCGGGTTCAGAGGCCGAGCTTCCCCGGATTGAGCACGCCGTTCGGGTCGAGGGCGTGCTTGAGGCGGCGCAGCAGCAGGTGCGACGCGCCGAGGGAGCGCCGGGTGTACGGGGAGCGGGCGAGGCCGCCGCCGTGGTGGTGGGAGAGCTCCGCGCCGTGCGCGAGCGCCGTGCGCATCGCGGTCTCCCAGATCCGTTCGAGGCGGGCGACGGCCTCCTCGTCGGTGGCGGCGGTGCCGCGCAGGATGAGGTAGAGCGACGTGCCCTGGGTGTAGACGTGGGAGAAGTGGGCGAGCACCTCGTCGGCGAGCGGCGCCAGATCCGCGGTGAGGGCGCGGTAGAGCGGCAGGACGCCGCGCCAGGTGTGGGCGACCTCGATGGTCTCCGCGTAACCGCCGTCCTGGGCGAGGAGGTTCTCGACCGAGGAGAAGTCGAAGCGCCTCGCCATCCACTTCTCCGCGCCGTCGGGGCCGAGGGCGCGCCCGCCGTGCTCGCGCACGAGGGCGTCGAGGACGTCGGCCTCGGCCCGCGCGACCGCGTCGGGGCCCTGGGTGCCGGTGAACAGCACGGGCGCGGTGAGGGTGTCGTCCTGGAGGGCGTGCCGGGCCTCGGCAGGGTCGTAGAGCCGCAGCAGGAAGGGGCGCAGGCCGGCCGCGGCCTGGGCCCGCAGCAGGGCGACGCCCTCCTCGACGCCGGGCAGCTCGTAGGTCTGGAGCAGCCGGGTCTGCGGCAGGGGGAAGACCTTCAGGGTCACCGAGGTGATGACGCCGAGGGTGCCCTCAGAGCCGAGGAACAGCTGCCGCAGGTCGGGGCCCATGGCGGCGCGCGGCGACGCCTTGAGGCGGAGGGTCTCGCCGGTGGCGAGGGTGACGGTGTAGCCGGTGACGAGGTCCTCTATGCCGCCGTAGTACGAGGAGAACTGGCCGGTGGCGAGGGTGGCGAGCCAGCCCCCGACGCTGGAGCGGTACAGCGACTGGGGCGAGTGGCCGAGAGTGAGGCCCCGGGCGTTGAGCGCGTCCTCCAGGGCGCCGCCGTTGTGGCCCGCGGTGACGCTGACGGTGAGGTTCTCGGCGTCGACCTCGTACGCGTCGGGCAGCGCGGACAGGTCGAGGACGATGCCGCCGCGCACGGGCAGCGGCTGGCCGGTCACGGAGGACGCGAGGGCGCGGACGGTGACGGGCACGTCGTGGCGCGCCGCCGCGGACAGGACCGCGCGGATCCCCCGCTCGTCGGCGACGCCGACCACGGCGTCGGCGCGGTGGCGGTGGCTGCCGAGCCGGTCGAGTTTGGCCGACAGGGGCCAGGAGTCGTGGCTGGAGCGGTCGAGGGCTTCGCCGTCGGTGCGTACGGCGTCGGGGCCGAGCGCCTCCGACAGCTCGGAGAGGGCGGCGGCGAGGTCGGCCATGGGGGGGCTCCCGGGGTCGTGGTTCGTGGCCGGTGGACGTGCCGGCCCGGCCGGTGCGGCTCGATTGACAGCCGCCTGCCGGGATCCTAGGCTCAAAATGCAATTCTCTGCAAGCTGCATATTGGAGTTCTCATCGTGGATGCACGGACCGGCAAGAAGATCCGGCTCGGACGCCTGGTGCGCCCTGAGAGCGGGCGCGCGGTGGTCGTGGCGACCTCGCACGGCGTGACGGGCGGTCCACCGGCCGGTCTGCGGACCAGGGACGAGATCCGCGCGGTCTTCGGCAGGCTGCGCGGCGCCGACGGCATCATGGTCACGCCCGGGATGGTCCCGCTGGTGGAGGACACGTTCACCGGCCGCGACCGACCGGGGCTCGTCCTCCATCTGGACTGGAAGAACCACGCGCGGGGCGTCTACACGCCGGGCTCCGACGGCCGCGCCGAGGGTGTGCTCGCGCAGCTCGCGGACCTGGAGCCGGTCGCCGCCGCGGGCGTGGACGCGGTCATGACGTATCTGTACGTCGGCCAGCGCGACACCCGCCTCGAACGCGCCGAGATCGAGCGCAACGCCCGCATCGCGCGCGACTGCGAGCGCCTCGGCCTCGGGCTGATCATCGAGCCGCGCTCCGCGCTTGAGGGCGACGACCCGGACGCGCTGTCCGCGCGCGTGATGAGCATGTACTGCCGGATCTCGGCGGACATCGGCGCCGACCTGGTGAAGGCGCTGTGGCCGGGCTCGCCCGAGGCGTTCGCCGAGGTCGCGGAGAGCTGCTACGTGCCGATCCTGCTGGCCGGCGGCAAGGGCGGCGAGGACAGGCGCGGGACGTTCGGCCTCGCGGCCGACGCGGTCGGCGCGGGGGCGGGCGGCGTGATGTTCGGCCGCCGCGTCTTCCGGGCCGACCGCCCCGAGGACGTGTTGTCCGGCCTCTCGGCGATCGTCCATGATGGGGTGTCCGCCGACGAGGCCGAGCGGGCGCTCGCCTGACGGGCGCTCACGGCCGGCCGCAGGACCCCTGTACGCATCCGGACCCCGAAAGCACCGCGTGACCGATGGCAGCGACGACCTCCACGACCGACCAGGCAGGCACCGGCGATCCGGTGGAGGCCATCGCACGGGACGCGCTGCGGCTCGGGGTCGGCGGCCGGCTCCCGACCACCACCCACTACCAGGCGGTGCTCGGCGTCGGCTCGGGCACCGTCCAGAAGGCGCTGCGCAGGCTGCGGTCCGAGGGCGCGCTCGCGCTGACGGCCCGAGGGCACCAGGGCACGTTCGTCACCGCGGCCGACACTCCCCTGCTGTGGGCGGCGGCCCGGATGCCCCCGGTGCACCTGCTGCTGCCGCCGAGCGCGCCGCCCGAGCCGCTGCGCGTCGCGGTGGCGGTGGCGCGGTCGTTCGCCCGCCTCGGGGCGCTGACCACGGTCGGCACCCTGCGCGGCGCCGAGCCCCGACTGGGGGCCCTCGGCGAGGGCCGCGCCGACATCACGCTGATGTCCGCGGGCGCCGCCGCCGACCTGCTGCCCACCCCGGGGGGCGGAGACCAGACCGCCGCCTGGCCCGGCGACGGCAGCCCGGGGCACCGGGCGCTCGCCCTGGGCAAGGGCAGCTACTACGCGCCCGGCAGCCTCGTCGTCGTCAGCAGGGGGGAAGGACCCGGGTCCGGCGGCGGGGACGGCGCTCTGCGGGTGGGCATCGACCCGCGCTCCGACGACCACCGGCGCCTGACGCACGCCCAGTTCCCACCGGGCACGGTGCGGTACGTGGAGACCGACTTCACCCATGTGCCCCGCGCGGTACTCCTCGGCGAGATCGACACGGGCGTGTGGCACACCGTCGACTCCCTCATCCCGCTGGACGCGGCGGGCCTCGTCGTCGCCCCGCTCAGCGCGCCCGGCGCGCTCGCCCTCGCCGACGCCGTCTCCCCCGCCGTGCTCGTCGCCGCCGCGGACAACATCCCCGGTGTCCTGCTGGAGCGCGCCGTGGCGCAGGGGGCGCTCGACCCGCTGCCCGACACCGCGACGGCGACGGAACTGCCCCCGGTGGAGGGGCCGTTGCGGGTGCGTCTCGACCAGCCCGCCGACTGAGGCGCCGGGTCCTCGGGCCGTCTCCGCGCGCTTCAGGCGGAGCCGCGGCCCGTACGCTCCGGTGTGCGCAAAGCGATCACGGCCATGTCGTCGTGGCCGTCGCTCGGATGGTGCCCCGACAGCGCCCTGCACAGTTCCTCGGGCGGCCGCCCCGCGTACTGGGAGGCGACGACCGCGAGCGCGTCGAGCCCCCGGTCGAGCGACTGGCCGGGCACCTCCACCAGGCCGTCGGTGTACAGGACGACCGTGCTGCCCACCGGCACGGGCCTGGTGTGGTCGGGGCGCGGCAAATCGCGGAAGACCCCGAGGGGTACCCCTGGCTCGCCGTCCAGGTACTGCGCCGTGCCGTCGGGCAGCAGGAGCAGCGGCGGCGGGTGCCCCGCGCTCGACCAGTGCAGCCGCCAGGCGTCGCCCGCCGGTTCGACGCGGGCGAGCAGCGCGGTGGCGACAGGCCCGTCGCCCAGGGTGTGCAGGATGCGGTCGAGCCGCGCGAGTGAGGTGCCGGGCGGGACCTCCCGGTCGAAGGAGAGGGCGCGGAGCATGTTGCGGATCTGCGACATGTCGGCGGCAGCGCGCAGGTCGTGCCCGACGACGTCGCCGATCACGGCCACGCAGGAGCCGTCGGACAGCAGCATCGCGTCGTACCAGTCGCCGCCCACGGCGGCCGGGCGGCTCGCGGGCCGGTAGGCGGCCCCGGCGGCGAAGGGGCTCAGGTCGGGCAGCCTGGGCAGCAGCAGGTGCTGGAACTGCTCGGCGCCGGCCCGCACCCGCTCGTAGAGGCGGGCGTTCTCGATCGCCACGCCCGCGGTGCCTGCGAGCGCCCTGACGACCGCCTCGTCGTGCTGGTCGAAGGGCTGCCCGTCCTTGCGCTCCGAGAGGTAGAGGTTGCCGTAGACGCGTCCGCGCACGCTGATCGCGACGCCGAGCAGGGTCCGCATGGCCGGGTGGCCCGGCGGGAAGCCCGCGGACTCCGGGTGGCGGGCGATGTCCTTGACGCGCAGCGGCTCCGGGTGGCGGATGAGGTGGCCGAGCAGTCCGCGCCCGCGCGGCAGCTCCGTGCCGTCCAGGTCGGCGAGCTCCTTCGCGGCGAGCCCGAGAGGGATGAACTCGGCGAGGAAGCTGCCCTCCTCGTCGAGCACGCCCATCGCCCCGTAGCGCGCCCCGACCAGGTCCATCGCCGTGCGGACGATGCGGCGCAGCACCACGGGCAGCTCCAGCTCGCCGGTGATGTCGACCACGGCCTGGAGCAGTTCCTTGAGCGTTCCCTGGGCGCGGGCGAGGGCGTGCAGTTGCTCGCCGATGCGCTCCAGGTCGGAGCTGAGCGGCAGGTCGAGCAGCGACATGTACGCCACCTCGCCCGGGTGGGCGTCCGGGTCGGGGGCACCATGGCCCCGCGGCTCCTGCCGGTCGTCCGCCATGTGCCTGCCTCGCTTCCGCCGTACGCGCCCGGTACAGCCCCGCCGGCGGGGGCCGCCGCCGCCATCCCAGCCCGCGCTCCCGCCCTCTTCCCAGTGCACAGCCGCGCGCCGCCCCGCGCCATCCGATCGGCGCAACGCCGGGTCCGCGCGGGCCGCCGCGGGCGGGCAGCGCCCGGCCCGTACCATGGCCGCCTCCGCCTCGCAACCCTGTGCGAGGGGGAATCGCTTGCGTTTCACCCGAGCAGGCCCTACGGTCTTATCGGTACGCAACAGTTTCGCTAGCGTGTCCGCCGAGGGAGCCGGCCGCGCGTGTCGGTGCGGGAGAGGGGGTGGCGGTGGCCATGACCGCGCCGGAGGCATACCGGCCCGAGGACCGAAACGGCCGCATGGACGGTGGCGGCGGCCCCTGCCCGCGCCGGAGGCGGAGCCGGATCTCCGTGGAGCGCGAGGCCGAGATCCACGAGGGCGTCCTCGCCCTGCTGCGCGAGGTGGGGTACGAGGCGCTGACGATGGACGCCGTGGCCCTCACCACGCGGTGCAGCAAGGCCACGCTCTACCGCAAGTGGTGCGGCAAGCCGCAGCTCGTCGCCGCCTCCCTGCGCCACAACAGGCCCTTCGACTTCGAGGGCCTCGACACCGGCAGCCTCGCCGGCGATCTCCACGAGCTGGCAAGGCGCATCGGAGAGGCCAAGAAGGACACCGCCCTGATGCGGGCCGTGGTTCCCGCCGTGGCCAGGAACCCCGAACTCGCCGCGGCCTTCGGCGAGACCCTGCGCCAGGACCACGAGGCACTGCACCGCATGGTCGACCGGGCCGCGGCGCGCGGCGAGGTCGCCCCCGACTGTCCGGCCCGCGCCTACCTGCCGCACCTCCTGATCGGCGGTGTGATGGCGAGGTCGCTCATCGACCTCAGGGAACCGGACCCCGACTACCTGCGGCAGTACGTCGACGCCGTCGTACTCCCCGCCCTGACTCGGCGCTGAACCACGAGTCGACCAGGCGCCGTCCCACCGCAACGCCCGCGGGCGCCGGCGGAGGCGTCGCTCATCCCTTGAAAGACCTGGAGGACCCCGGCGTGTCAGTCTCCGCCGTCGACGGACCCGTTGACGCCACCCCTTCCCGCGCCCCCACCACCGGAGGGGCGGCGGACGACGAGACCCGCCGCCACCCGCCGCGGCGCTGGTGGGCGCTGGCCGTCATAGGGCTCGCCCAGCTGATGGTCGTGCTCGACGCGACCATCGTGAACATCGCCCTGCCGTCCGCCCAGCAGGACCTGGGCTTCTCCAACGACGGCCGGCAGTGGGTCATCACCGCCTACTCGCTGGCCTTCGGCAGCCTGCTGCTGCTCGGGGGGCGCCTCGCGGACCTGATGGGCCGCCGCAGGACGTTCCTGATCGGCCTGGTCGGCTTCGCCGCCGCGTCCGCGCTCGGCGGCGCGGCGAACGGTTTCACCATGCTGGTCGTGGCCCGCGCGCTCCAGGGGCTGTTCGGCGCGGTCCTCGCGCCGTCCGCCATGTCGCTGCTGACCACGACGTTCGTCGACCCGAAGGAGCGGTCGAGGGCGTTCGGCGTCTTCGGTGCGATCGCCGGTTCCGGCGGTGCCATAGGGCTGCTGCTCGGCGGTGTGCTCACCGAGCACCTCGACTGGCGCTGGACGCTGTACGTCAACGACGCCATCGCGGTGTTCGCCGTGATCGGCGCGGCGATCTTCGTGCGCGGTGCGGCCCCCGCGCAGCGGCCGAAGCTGGACCTGCTGGGCACCCTGCTCGTCGCCTCCGGTCTGTTCGGGGTGGTGTTCGGCTTCGCCAACGCCGAGACCCACGACTGGAGCAACTGGATGTGCTGGGTGTTCCTGGCCGCGGGCGGTGTGCTGCTCGTGCTGTTCACCCTGTGGGAGCGGCGCGCCACGCACCCGCTCCTGCCGCTGCGGGTGCTCGCCGACCGCAACCGCGCCGCCTCGTACATCAGTGTGTTCATCTCGGGCGCCGGGATGTTCGGCGTCTTCCTGTTCCTCACGTACTACCTCCAGCAGACGCTGCACTACACACCGGTCCAGACCGGTCTCGGCTTCCTGCCGATGGTCGGGATGCTGATGCTCACCGCGCAGCTCGCGACCAATCTGCTGATCCCGCGGATCGGTCCGAAGCCGGTCGTCCCCGTCGGCATGGGCCTCGCGGGCGCGGGCCTCGCCTACCTCACCGCGCTCGACCTGGACAGCACCTACCCTGCGCACGTCCTGCCCGGATTGCTCCTGCTGGGTCTCGGCCTCGGCCTGGTGATGCCGCCCGCGATGAGCCTGGCGACCCTCGGGGTGCAGCCGCGGGACCAGGGTGTCGCGTCGGCGACCGTGAACACCATGCAGCAGGTGGGCGGTTCGATCGGCACCGCGCTGTTCAACACGATCGCGGCCACCGCCGCGAGCACCTACGCCAAGGGCCACATCGGCCAGCCGGGCCTCGCCGTGCAGGCCGCCCTGCACAGCTACGCGCGCGCCTACTGGTGGGCGGCGGCGTTCTTCGCCGGGGGCCTGCTCGTCTCGGTGCTCCTCTACCGCAGGGGCAGGCCGTCCGCGCTCGCCCCCGCAGCACCGGAGCCGGCCCCCGCGGCGGCCGGGGCCCCGAAGGACACGGCGGAGGGCCTCGTGCCGGGGCAGGCCGACGAGGCGGGCCTCCCCCACACCCCGGCGCACCACGCCAGGGGCACGGCGCCCGCCGAGGATCGGCTGCCCGGTGTGCTCGGGCAGGTGCGCGACGGGTCGGGCCGGCCGGTGCGGAGCGCCTCGGTCACCCTGATCGACGTGGCCGGTCAGCAGGTGGCCAGGTCCGCCACGGACCACAACGGCCGCTACGCGCTCACCCACCCGGGCCCCGGCACGTACGTGGTGATCGGTTCGGCCGCGGGCCTGCAACCGCACGCGGTCACCGTCACGGTGGGCGAGACGAACCTCGCCGCCGACCTGTCGCTCACCGCGTCGGGCGGTCTCACCGGCACGGTGCGCTCCGCCCTCGGCCCCGTCGCGGGCGCCCTCGTGGTGGTGGCGGACGAGCGCGGCGACGTCGTCGGCACGTCCACCACGACGGACTCCGGGGCCTACGACCTGCCGGACCTGCCGGCCGGCTTCTACACGCTTGCCGTCAACGCCGAGGGCCACAGGCCCTGCGCCCTGGCCGTCGAGCTGCCGGACGGCGGGCCCACGACGTACGACGTGGACCTGCACCCCGCGGCCCGGCTGCGCGGCACCGTGCGCAACGGCGAGGGCGCGGCCCTCGCGGACACCCTGGTCACGCTGATGGACCCGGCGGGGAACGTGCTCAAGCGCCAGCTCACCGACGAGGCGGGCGGGTACGACTTCACCGGCCTGTCCACCGGTGACTACACCGTCGTGGCCAGCAGCTACCCGCCCCGGGCCGTGCCCTTCTCGGTGGCCGACAGCGGCCGCGCCGAGGTCGACATCGACCTGGGCCACGAGGACCCGGCCGCCCCGGCCGGCCGCGGGGACCTTCGCGGCTGAGGCGCCGAGGGCCCCGGCGGCGCGCCTGCGCCGCCGGGGCCCTCGCGTGGGACCGTAAACCCAGGTTCGCTTTACGGAACGGAACGGGGTCCTCGGACGCTCCGGTTACGGTCGCATTTCTGATAAACGCCCGCCCCATGCGGACCGTTGACAGCTCGGTAGGACGGCCTTACGCTCCGACCGTTCGACTTACGGAACGTCGACACGCGGGAGGCAGTGCCACGTGAGGTCACGCCCGATCGGCCGGAGCATCAGGAACACCCGCGGGACAAGGACGCTGGCGGTGGTGACCGCCGCCCTCGCGGCGCTCGTCGTGGGCAACGCCGTCGCCTCGCCCGGTGGCCCGGCGGGCCCCGCGCCCGCGGCGGCGCGCACCGGCGGCCCGTTCGCCCCCGTCGACCCGCAGCACCCCGAAGACCAGCAGGACATGACCTGGAGCGACTACCGGAAGGCGCCGGGCACCGACTGGGCCGATCCGGCCGTGAAGCCGACCCGGAAGAAACTGCGGATCGCGCTCGTGGCAATCGACTTCCCCCAGCAACCGTTTGTCATGACCCTGCCGAAACAAAGCGATCCGTTCGGCAATCCGCGGATCGACCCCGTGGGGCGCGGGGACATCGCGCAGTTCTACGCGGACTTCTACAACAAGCCCAGCGCCCTCAATCACGGCCACACCGTCAACGAGTACTGGATGGAGCAGACGAACGGCCGCATCGGCGTCGAGTTCGTGCCCTTCGGGCCGTACGAGGCGCCGCGGCCGTCGTACGAGTACGGGCTCAACGACATCGGACAGCAAGGCACGGGGTGCCCGAACGGGCACACCTGCGACGGCAGCATCGAGCAGGACATCGACCCGGTGTGGGAGAAGGAGGTCGGCGCCGAGCAGGCGAAGTCCTTCGACCGGGTGATGCGGATCTACGCCGGCTACGACGAGACCTCCGTCTGGCAGGAGTTCGGCGAGATGAAGTTCCGGACACCGGACGACGTGCCCGACGCGTGGGGACCGCCCGACCCGTCCCTGCCGAACGCCGTGCGCAGCCGCTACACCGGCTTCACGTCCTGGCTCGCCGGATCGCAGCTGTGGGGCGACTCCGGTATCCGGCAGGGCGAGAGCTCGGGCACGATCACCCACGAGATCACCCACACCTTCGGCATCGGCGACAACAACAACAATCCGTACGCCGAGCCGTACCACCGCGCGGGCACCGGGCCCTTCGACGTGCTGGACCGCGGGTCCTTCAACGGGCCCGGCGGGCCGCACAACAGATGGGAAGTGCCCGCGACCGAGGGGGCCTCCATGCCCGCGGGGCAGACCGTGCGCACCAAGACGAAGCTCGGCTTCATCGACGACGACCAGCTGCTGACGCTCTCGCCGCGGTCACTCGCCGACCACGGGCTCGCGGTCTTCGACGTACGCGCCAGGTCGGCGAAGGTGGAGAAGGACGCTATCCAGGGCGTCCGTGTCGACCTGGGCGAGGACAGGACGCCGGCCTGCGACGTCGACAAGGACCCGCTGTGCCCGGGCCCGGGCTTCACGGACTACACCGTCGAGACGGTGCAGCGGATCGGCGCGGACTCCTTCACCCCCGACCACGGGGTGATGCTCACCAAGAACAAGCCCTTCGACGACGAGGGCGACAGCTGCGGGTACCTCTGCTTCAGCTGGATGATCGACGCCAACCCGCAGGACATCCACAAGGTGGACTTCACCCGTCCCGACGGCACGAAGGTGATGCGTTCGATCGGCGACTACCGCCAGCTCAACGACGGGCTGTTCCACGCGGGCACCCGCTCGGGCAGCGCGTACGAGTACACCGACAAGGCCAACGGGCTCCAGTTCTCCGTGATCGGGCTGAAGAAGACGGCGGCGGGCGAGCTCTCGTACACCGTGGCGGTGCGCTCGCTCGACGGCTCGGGACCGCAGGCCAGGGGCGTGGCGCTGACCGGCGGCGCGGCCGGCGGCGACGCCGGAGGCAAGGGCGCGGTCTGCACCTTCGGCCTCGCCAACACCGGCCACGGGCCGAGTGGCGCGCAGGGCAGGGCGGCCTCCTACCAGAACGCCGACGTCTACCGCCTGACGGCGGCGGCCCGGGGCCGCGGCTGGCGTGCGGAGCTGCCCAGCGCGCTCGCCACGGCGCAGGCCGGGGGCCGCACCACCGTGGACGTCGCCGTGGCGGCGGACCGCGGTGCGGCGCGCACCGGGCAGGTCACCCTGACCGCGCGTTCGGAGAGCGACCCGCACAGGACGGCCCGCGCGACGTGCACCGTGCGCCGCTGAACCGGAGGGGGCGGCGGGCGCGCTCCTCAGGCGTCCTCCTGCGGAAGGGGGCGGGCTCCGGGTGCGCGAGGCGAGCGGTGGTCCCTGGGGCCTTCGTCGTGGACGGGGGCTCCGCCCTCGCCCTCCCCGGCCGGTCCGGCGGCCACGCGATACGGGATGGCGGTGGCGATCGCCGCCGCGGCGAGCGCGACGCCGCAGCCGAGCAGCAGACCGGTGCGGAAGCCGCTCTCGCTCGGCACCGTGCCCGCGCCCGTCCCTACGGTCATCCGGGCGAGGACGATGCCGACGACTGCCGCGGCCACGGAGGTGCCCACGGAGCGCAGGAGGGTGTTGAAGCTGTTCGCCGACGCGGTCTCGGACCGGGGGACGCCGCTCATGATGAGGGCGGGCATGGCGCCGTAGGCGAGGGCGACCCCCGTGTTGCAGACGCAGGTGACGACGAGCAGGCCCCAGGCGGACCCCATCAGCACGGTCGACGAGCCGTAGCCGAGGGCGATGACGAGACTGCCCACCGCGAGGGTCGTCTTCGGGGAGCGGGCCGCGGACAGCTTCGCGCCGAGCGGTGAGACCGCCATCATCATCAGGCCGGAGGGGGCCATCCACAGGCCTGCGGCCTGCATGGACTGGCCCAGTCCGTAACCGGTCTCCCTGGGCAGCTGGAGCAGTTGGGGCACGATCAGCGAGGCCGCGTACATGGCGAAGGCGACCACGACGGAGGCCGCGTTGGTGACCAGGACGCGAGGCCGCGCGGTGACCCGCAGGTCGACCAGGGGCGCGGGGATGCGCAGTTCCCACCAGCCCCAGGCGAGCAGGACCACGGGCGCGGCGACCAGCAGGGCCAGCGTCGTCGCGCTGCCCCAGCCCCAGTCGGCGCCCTTCGAGACGGCGAGCAGCAGGCAGACGAGGCCCGCCCCGAGCCCGAGGGCGCCGGGGACGTCGAAGCCGCCGCGCCCGCGCGCCGGCGTGGCGGGGACGACCAGGGCGATCAGGAGCGCGACGAGGGCACTGAGCGCGGCGGAGACCCAGAACAGGATGCGCCAGTCGGCGTGCTCCGCGATCGCGGCGGCGAACGGCAGGCCGAGGGCACCGCCGATGCCGAGCGAGGAGCTGATCAGCGCGATCGAGGAGCCGAGCCGCTCCGGCGGCATGAGGTCGCGCAGGGCGCTGATGCCGAGCGCGACGATGCCCATCCCCATGCCCTGGAGGGCGCGGCCCGCGACCATGGTCGCGAGCGACGTGGCGAGCGCGCAGACCACGGAGCCCGCCACCAGGGGCACGCAGCAGGCGAGCAGCACGCGCCGCTTGCCGAGCAGGTCCCCGAGCCGGCCGGTCACGGGCGTGGTGACCGCGCCCGCGAGCAGCGTCGCGGTGACGGCCCAGGAGGCGTTGGAAGCGGTGGTGTGCAGCAGGGCGGGCAGGGCCCCGATGAGGGGGATCACGAGCGTCTGCATCAGCGCGGCGACGATGCCGGCCGCCGCGAGAACGGCGACGCTTCTGCCGGGGCGGGCAACGGGTCTTGGGGTGGTCATGACGGTCCCTGTGCGGTGGCGGGGGTGCGGACGTTGTCGGTACGCAGGAGGAGCGAGCGGCGCGCGGGCCGGCCGGTCGGGTGGTGGTCCGTCCGACGGGCCCACGGGTCAGTCGCGGGCGGTGTAGCGGTCGAGGAGGAGGGGGCGGTGGAGGCGGGCCTGACGGGGCATGTTCCAGCCGAGGACGGCTGCGGGGCCCTTGCCGTCGTCGTAGCGCGCGACGAACCGGCCCTCCTCCGGGGCGCCTTCGACGACCTGCACGGCGGCGTCGGGCCCCGGCAGGCCGTACAGCTGGATCCTGGCGCCCAGCTGGTCGGTCCAGAAGTAGGGCACGGGCGTGTAGGAGCGGTCTTCGCCGAGGATGTTCGCCGCGACCGCCATGGCCTGCTCGGTGGCGTTGGTGCGGTTCTCGAGGCGCAGCATCCTGCCGAGCGCCCTGTGGTGGAAGCGCGCCAGGTCCCCCGCGGCGTAGACACCCTCGGCCGCACGGCAGCGGGCGTCGCACACCACGCCGTCCTGGAGCGTGAGCCCGCTGCCCGCAAGCCACGCGGTGGCAGGAACGCTGCCCATGGCGGCCACGACGAGGTCCGCGGGCAGCAGTTCGCCGTCCGCCGTCCGTACGCCGGTGACACGGCCCTCCGCGCTCTCCAGGCCCTCGGCCCTGGTGTGCGGGCGCAGCCGCACCCCGTGCGCGGTGTGGAGCGCCGCGAGCCACCGCGCCACCGTGGGCCCCAACTGCGCGCACATAGGGGCCTCTTGCGGGCCCGCGAGGGTCACCTCACGGGCCGCGGGCCGGACCGTGGCGGCGATCTCCGCGCCGAGCACCCCGTCCCCGACGACCACGACGCGCCGCGCGGAGGGCAGTTCGGCGCGCAGCCGCACGGCATCCTCGATGTCGCGCAGCACGTGCACCGCGCCGACGCCGCTCGGTCCGGGAGGCCTGCGGGCGTGCAGGCCCGTGGCGAGCACCACGGCCTCGGCGCTCAACTCGCGGTCGAGCTCGGTGCGTACGGTGCGGCTCGCGGCGTCGAACGCCACCGCGCGCTCCCCCAGGGCGAATGCGGCGTCCAGGGCGTCGAGCGTCTCCTTGGTGCGCAGCAGCGTCCGCCCGGGGTCCCAGGTCCCGGCCAGGACCTGCTTGGACAGCGGCGGCCGGTCGTACGGCGCGCCGGCCTCCGCGCCGAGCAGGGTGATCCTCCCGGCGTAGCCCTTCCGGCGCAGGGCCTCCACGACGGCGAGCCCGGCGGCGCCGGCACCGACGACGAGCACGTCCTCCGGGGTGTTCATGCGTCCTCGCCACCGAGGTGGATGGCGGCGGCGGGGCAGACGCCCGCGGACTCGCGGACCGCCGCGTGGTGCTCCTCGGCCGGCTCGGCGTCGAGCAGGACGACGATGCCGTCCTCGTCGCGCTGGTCGAACACCTCGGGAGCGATCAGCACACACTGCCCCGCTCCGCAGCACTTCTCCTCGTCGACGGTGATCTTCATGAGTCCTCTCCTGTCCGCTCCGCGCGGTGCGCTGTGACGGTCGTGCCGTGGGCTGCCCGGACGGCCGGCGGCCCGGCGGACCCGAACGCGGGGGCACCCCCGCCAGGTCGCGTGCCCGCGCTCACCACGCCACCGGCAATTCGCGCAGCGGGGTGGTCAGCATGCCTTCCTGGCGCCGCAGTTCGCCGACGTCGACGGCGAGCCGTAGCCCCGGCAGGCGGCGCAGCAGCACACCGAGCACGGCCTGGAGTTCGGTGCGGGCCAGCGGCTGGCCGAGGCAGGAGTGGGGTCCTGCGCCGAACGCCAGGTGGGGGTTGGGGCTGCGGCCGATGTCCAGCACGTCCGGGGCGTCCCAGGCGCGTTCGTCCCGGTGGGCCGCGGCCATGCTGCACACCACCGTCGTGCCGCGCTCCACCCGGCCCCCGGACAGTTCGATGTCCTCGTGGGCGTAGCGCAGCATGCCGAAACCGCTGCCGTTGGGGTCGTAGCGCAGCACCTCCTCCACCGCGGGGCGGATCAGCGAGCGGTCGGCCGACAGCCGCTCCCAACGGTCGCGTTCGGCGAGCAGGTGTGCGGCCATCATGGAGATGAAGCCGGCCGTCGTCTCGTGCCCGGCGAGCAACAGGGCCTGCCCGGTGGCGACGAGGCCGGCCTCCGACATGGGCCTGCCCTCGGTGTCCGCGCCGTCCATCAGCCTGCTGAGCAGGTCGTCCCCGGGGGCCTCGCGCTTGCGGGCGACGAGGTCGGACATGTAGGCGGCGAAGTCCCGGTGTGCCGCCTCGGTCTCCTCGCGGGTGTACTTGGTCATGTTGAGGAAGGTGTCCGACCAGGCCTTGAAGCGGTCGCGGTCGCTCTCCGGCACGCCGAGCATCGTGCAGATGACGTAGACCGGCAGCGGGAACGCCAGCATGCTCACCAGGTCGGCGGGGGCGCCGTGCTCGACCATCCCGTCGACGAGCCGGTCGGCCATCTCCTCCATGCGGGGTTTCAGCGCGGACATCCGTTTGGCGGTGAACCACCTGCCGATCATGCGGCGCCAGCGCGCGTGGCCCTCGTCGTTGAGGGCCTTCGCCATCGGGCTGCTGAAGATGCCCTCGGCCTCCCCCGCCGTGATGCGCGCGGCGTCGGGCCGCGCCAGGCCCTCGCGGCTGAGGCGCGGATCGGTCAGCGCCGTCTTGACGTCCTCGTACCGGGTCAGCAGCACCGCGGGGTCGCCGCTCGGGAAGGTCACCGGGGCGACCGGGCAGCCCTGCCGCAACCGGGCCCATTCCGCAGGCGGTTCAAGCGGCTCGGGGGCGGAGATGGGGTAGTCGGGGGGCCGCGTGCCGCGCGCGTCGCTCATGGCTGCTCCTCGGATCCGTGGGGGGGTGGTCGCCCGGCCCTGCGGGCGCGATCAGTGGATCGCAGAATCCTCGATAAGTCAATCGACTGACTTAAACTCGGCCCTCCGTCGCCCCCGGCCCCGAACTCTCGGCCGCGGGGCCTGGTTACGCGTCCTCGGGCCCCAGCGCGTCCAGCTGGGAGCGCAGCCGGGCTCGCAGCACGGCGCGCAGCTCCCCCGGCTCGACTCCGGTGAGCGGCACGGCGAGGGCCAGCAGGCGGGTGGCGAGTTCGTCCAGGTCCCGGCCGCCCACGGTGACCCGGGTGGCGTCGGCGCCGACGCTCTCGTGGACGCCCGCCCCCGGCGGGACGAGCCGCCTGGCCTCCGGGAGCGGCACCGGCAGCACCACCGTCCCGTACACCGGGTAGTGGCTGGTCAGCATGGTGGCGACCAGCCCCGCCGCGTCCGGCGGGTCGTCGATGCGTACGGTCTCGCCGGTGGGCCGCGCCTCCGCGACCCGGTCGGCCCTGAAGGTGCGCCGCTCGGTCGCGAACCACCTGGGCGACCTCGGCCGCGACCACCCGGAGCCGGCGGTCGGCGCCGCCGCGCGCCGGTCCGCCGCGCCGTCCCCGGCGGGCCACACTCCCGCGCTGGTACGCCACGGCCTGCGCACCCTCGTCAAGCGGGGCCATCCGGAGGCGCTGGCGCTGCTCGGCTTCCACCCGGCGTCCGTGGCCGTCCAGGGGCCGGTGCTCGACCCGGCCGAGGTACCGTTCTCCGGATCCGTGCGGCTCACCGCGACCCTGTTGCAACACCGGGACGCTCCCCGCCCGGCTGGTCGTCGACTACACCGTGCACCACCACAGGGCGGACGGCCGCCAGAGCGCGAAGACCTTCAAGCTCACCACCCTCGCCCTCGACCCGGGGCAGGGGTTCCGCGTCGAGCGCGAGCACTCGTTCAGGCCGCTGACGACCCGGCGCTACCACCCGGGCCCGCACGCGATCCAGCTGCTCGTCAACGGTGTCGCGGGCGAACGGGCCGCCTTCCTGCCCCTGCCGCCGTGACGCGGGAGCGGCGCCGCGGCCTCGCCGACCCGGCTCCGGCCCCGCGCGGACCGTCAGGCCGGCGGCTCGTCCCCGGGGGCCGGTGCGGCGGGCCGGCGGCCCCGCTCGTCGGCGCGTACGGGCCTGAGCGCGGCCCACACGGCGAACGCGGCGCCGACGGCCAGCATGCCGATGCCGGTCCACAGGTTGAGGCGGATGCCGCCGCTCTTGCCGAGTTCCGCCGCGTCGGTGAAGGCGAGCCCCCAGACCAGGCAGACGGCGCCGTAGATGACGAACAGCACGGCGATGCAGGTCCGCAGGTCGAGCCAGAAGCTCAGCCGGGAGTCCTCCGGGCGGACGGGCTGTGACATGGGTTCCCCTTTCGGGGCGGGCCCCGGTGCGGGGCCCGCGTGCGGGCGGGTGGGTCAGACGCTGAAGGCGACGTAGCAGGCGGCGGTTAGGGCGAGCACGCCGACCGAGAGCACCGCGGGCGAGCGGTACCAGCCGGGTTCGCGCTCCACCGTGCGCGCCGCCCTCGGCGTCACGCTCCGTACCAGGCCCACGAGTTCGGCGTCCGGTTTGGGCGCGGTCACCAGCGAGACCGCCACCGCGACCAGGATCGCGAGCACGAAGCCCACGCCGCCGCCGACGTAGCTGGAACCCTGGCCGGAGAAGTGCACGATCCCCGTCCGGTTGAGCACGAAGACCGCCACCGCGCCCACCGTGCCGGCGACCAGCGCGGACCAGCCCGCCGTACCGGTCATCCGTTTCCAGAACATGCCGAGGATGAACACGGCGAAGAGGGGGACGTTGAAGAAGGAGAACAGCGTCTGGATGTAGTCCATGATGTTGCCGAAGCCCGCCGCGATGAAGGCCGTGCCGACCGCGAGCGCCGTACCGGCGACCGTGACCAGCCGCCCCACCCTCAGGTAGTACGCGTCAGGCTTCCCCGGCTTCACCCAGTCCTGCCAGATGTCGTACGTGAAGACGGTGTTGAAGGACGACACGTTGGCGGCCATGCCCGCCATGAACGAGGCGAGCAGACCGGCGAGCGCGACTCCGAGGAAGCCGTTGGGCAGCAGCTCCTGGAGCAGCAGCGGGACCACGTCGTTGTACTGGGCACCGGACGGCAGTCCCTGGCGCAGGTGGGCGATCTGCGGCACCAGCACGGCCGCGATCATGCCGGGGACGACGATGACGAACGCGATGAGGGTCTTCGGGAAGGCAGCGATCAGCGGGGTGCGCTGGGCGGCCGACGCGCTCTTGGCGGAGAACGCGCGCTGCACCTCGGTGAAGTTGGTGGTCCAGTAGCCGAACGACGTGATGAACCCGAGCCCGAGCACCACACCGAACGCGCTGCCCACACCGCTGTGGATGCCGGTGAGTTCGTGCCCGGGGAAGGGCGACAGGTCGGCCTGCCCGTGCGGCTGCCCGGAGAGCTTCGCGGTCAGGCCGTGCCAGCCGCCGACGCGGTGGAGGCCGACCAGGGTCAGCGGCACCATCGCGGCGACGATGACGAAGAACTGGAGTACCTCGTTGTAGATGGCCGCGGAGAGCCCGCCGAGGAAGGTGTACGAGAGGACCACCGCGCCCGCGACCACCACGGCCACCCAGGTGGGCCAGCCGAGCAGCGCGTTGACCACGATGGCCATCGCGTACAGGTTGACCCCGGCGAGGAGGACGGAGGCCACGGCGAACAGGACGGCCTGGATGCGCTGGGTCGCCGGGTTGAACCGGCGGCGCAGGAACTCCGGGACGCTGCGCACCTTGGAGCCGTAGTAGAACGGCATCATCACCAGGCCGAGGAAGACCATCGCGGGGATGGCGCCGATCCAGTAGTAGTGCACGGTCTGGATGCCGTACTGGGCGCCGTTGGCGGTCTGGCCGAGCAGTTCGGTGGCGCCGAGGTTGGCGGACATGAACGCGAGCCCGGTCACCCACGCGGGCAGGGAGCGGCCGGAGAGCAGGAAGTCAAGGCTGGTGGAGACGGAGCGCCGGGCGATGAAGCCGATTCCGAGCACCAGGGCGAAGTACACCGCCACCAGCGCGTAGTCGATCGGGTGGGCGTCGATCCGCAGCGCGGGCTGTGCGGCGAGCAGCAGGTCGGGGGGCGAGGTGGGCACGGGTTTCCTTCCCGGGGGCGGTGTGTTCTCCGGTCTGCCGGCTCCCCCGGGCGCGCCCGCCGGGCGGCCCGCGGCGCTCCCCTGCCCGTGCCGGCAGGGAGACGGCCCCGGCGCGGGGCGGGGTGCGGGCCGCGTCCCGCCCGGCCTCGGCGGGGAGGGCGGGGCCCACCCCGGAGCGTGCGGGCGTGCCCCGGTGGACGGCGTCGCGGGGCCCCGGCCGGCCCCGCTCCGGCGGCCGTCGACCGCGGGGTGTTCCCACGGGCCCGGCGCCGTCGCCGCCCATATTGTTAGCGGCAACATTCCGGAGGGTCAAGGGTCGCCACCGTGCATCCGCGCGCCTGGCGTCCGCGGTGCAGGGAGGCGCGCTCGACGGCCGCACCCCCCTCGGGACGGCCGCGTCGGATGTTTTCAATGGACCCCTCAACCCGCTTACTTTGAAGCTTGGTTACGGGGGAATCCAGTCGCCGCGCCCAGTCGGACGCGGGTCCGGGGCGCGGGACCGCGGGGAGCGGCGTGGGCCGTCCGGCCTCCCGGGCAGCCGGACGCTCCCGCGGACACCCCGAACCGTCGCGGGACGGCGAGCCGAGGACCCTTGCGCACCACTTTTGTTATCGCTAACAATCAGAGGACCGCCGCGCCGCCGCCTCGGGGCCGCACGGCGCCTCCGTACGGGCCCGCGGCCCGGTACGTACCCCCCGCACCAGGTGAGGAACCGACGTGACCGCTCCCCCCGGCCCCCGCGCCGAACCCGCCCCGCCCGCCGAACCCTGCACGGTCGGCATCGACTTCGGCACGCTCTCCGGGCGGGCCGTGGTGGTCCGGGTGCGCGACGGCGAGGAGCTGGGTGAGGCCGTCCACGTATACCGGCACGGTGTCATCGACGGGACGCTGCCGAGTACGGGCGCCGAACTGCCGCCCGACTGGGCCCTCCAGCACCCCGAGGACTGGCGGGACGTGCTGCGTCACGCGGTGCCCGAGGCGCTCGCGGCGTCCGGTGTCGCCCCGCGGGACGTCATCGGCGTGGGCACCGACTTCACCTCGTGCACGGTCCTGCCGGTACGCCGGGACGGCACCCCGCTGTGCCTCGCGGGGCGGGGCGACCACCCGCACGCCTGGCCCAAGTTGTGGAAACACCATGCCGCGCAGGGCCAGGCCGACCGGATCACCGGCCTGGCCCGTGAGCGCGGGGAGCCGTGGCTCGGCCGCTACGGCGGGCGGATCTCGGCCGAGTGGCAGTACGCCAAGGCGCTCCAGGTGCTTGAGGAGGACCCGGCGACCTGGGCCGCCTGCGAGCGGTGGATCGAGGCCGCCGACTGGATCGTGTGGCAGCTGACGGGGCACGAGTCCCGCAACGCCTGCGCCGCCGGCTACAAGGGCATCCACCAGGACGGCGGTTACCCGGACGAGGCGTACCTCGCCGCGCTGGACCCGCGGTTCGCCGACTTCCCGCGCACCCGCCTCGACCACCCGCTGTCCCCGCCCGGCAGCGCGGTCGGCACCCTGACGGCCGGGGCGGCGGCGTGGACCGGGCTGCCCGCCGGCATCCCGGTGGCGGCGGGCAACGTGGACGCGCACGTGAGCGCGTCGGCCTCCGGCGCCGTCGCGGGCGGGCGCCTGCTCGCCATCATGGGCACGTCGACCTGCCACGTGCTGAACAGCGACGTACTCGCCGAGGTGCCCGGCATGTGCGGTGTGGTGGACGGCGGGATCGTGCCCGGCGCCTGGGGGTACGAGGCCGGGCAGAGCGCGGTCGGCGACATCTTCGCCTGGTGGACCTCGACGGGCCTGCCGGACGCCTACCGCGCGGAGGCCGCGCGGCGCGGCCTCGACGCACACACCCTGCTCACCGAGAAGGCGGCACGCCAACCGGTCGGCGCCCACGGCCTCGTGGCGCTCGACTGGCTCAGCGGCAACCGGTCGGTGCTCGTCGACCACCGCCTGTCGGGGGTGATCGCGGGCCTGACGACCGCCACCGCGCCCGAGGACGTGTACCGGGCGCTCCTGGAGTCCACGGCCTTCGGTACGCGGGTGATCGTGGAGGCACTGGGGCGTGCGGGCGTCCCCGTCACCGAGTTCATCGTCGCGGGCGGGCTGAAGAAGAACGCGCTGTTGCTCGGGATCTACGCGGACGTGCTCCGCAGGCCCGTCTCCGTCGCCTCCTCCGACCAGGCACCGGCCCTCGGCTCGGCGATCCACGCGGCCGTCGCGGCGGGCTCCCACCCCGATGTGCGCGCCGCGGCGCGGGCGATGGGCCGCGTCGAGCGGGCCGTGCACCGCCCCGACCCGGCGCGCGCCGACGCCTACGACGCCCTGTTCGCCGAATACCGGCTCCTGCACGACCACTTCGGCACGGGTCCCGACCGGCAGCTGCACCGCCTGCGCGCGATCAGGGACGCGGCGCGCTCCGCCGGTGTCCCGTACGCCGGTTGAGCCTGGCCCCGGCGCCCTGCACCCCACCACCACACACCGCAGCCCCCGGGAACAGCCCCGGGGAGAGGAGACTCCGATGGCAGCCGAGCCCGCCCCTGGTGAGATCTGGTTCCTCACCGGGAGCCAGCACCTGTACGGCGACGGCGTCCTGCGCCAGGTCGCCGAGCAGTCGCGCGGTGTCGCGGACCTGCTCGCCGCACAGCTGGACCTGCCGGCTCGGCTGGTGTGGAAACCGGTGCTCACCGGCGCCGACGCCATCCGCCGGATCTGCCTCGACGCAGGCGCGGACGACCGCTGCATCGGCGTGATCGCGTGGATGCACACCTTCTCCCCGGCCAAGATGTGGATCGCCGGTCTCGACGCGCTGCGCAAGCCGCTGCTGCACCTGCACACCCAGGCGCACGCGGACCTGCCGTGGTCCACCATCGACATGGACTTCATGAACCTGAACCAGGCCGCCCACGGCGACCGGGAGTTCGGCTTCGCCCAGACGCGGCTCGGCACGGCCCGCAAGACCGTGGCGGGGTACGCGGGCGACCAGGACACCGTGCGCCGGGTCGCGTCCTGGGCGCGGGCCGCGGCAGGCCGCGCCGAGCTGGCCCGCCTGCGGGTGGCGCGCTTCGGCGACACCATGCGGGACGTGGCCGTCACCGAGGGCGACACGGTCGAGGCGGAGCTGCGGTTCGGCGCGTCCGTCAACACCTACGGCGTGAACGACCTGGTGCCGCTGGTCGACGCGGCGTCCGACGCCGAGGTGGACGGCCTGGTCGCCGAGTACGCGGCGGCGTACCGCCTCGCGCCCGCCCTGCGGCCTGGCGGCGGCCGCCACGCCTCGCTGCGGTACGCCGCGCGGATCGAACTGGGCCTGCGAGCCTTCCTGCTGGACGGCGGGTTCGGCGCGTTCACCACCAACTTCCAGGATCTGGGCGGGCTGCGGCAGCTGCCGGGCATCGCCGTCCAGCGGCTGATGGCCGACGGATACGGCTTCGGCGCGGAGGGCGACTGGAAGACCGCCGTGCTGCTGCGCGCACTCAAGGCCGCCGCGCACGGGCTGCCGGGCGGCACGTCCTTCATGGAGGACTACACGTACCACCTCGACGCGGAGCGTTCGCTGATCCTCGGCGCGCACATGCTGGAGGTTTGCCCGAGCATCGCGGCCGGCGTGCCGTCCTGCGAGGTCCACCCGCTGTCCATCGGCGGGCGCGAGGACCCCGTGCGCCTGGTGTTCGACGCGGCCCCGGGGCCCGGTGTGGTGGTGGGGCTCACCGACCTCGGGGACCGCTTCCGGCTGGTCGCCGACGAGATCGACGTCGTGCCGCCGCCCGAGCCGCTGCCCCGGCTGCCCGTGGCGCGCGCGGTGTGGCGGCCCCGCCCCGACCTGCGGACGTCCGCCGAGTCGTGGCTCACCGCCGGCGGGCCCCACCACACCGTGCTGAGCACTGCGCTCGGCGCGGAGGAGCTGGACGACCTCGCCGAGATGCTCCGCACCGAGCTGGTGCTGATCGACGCGGGCACCACCGCCCGCCGCCTCCGGCAGGAGCTGCGGTGGAACCAGGCGTACCACCGCCTCGCCGGGGGCCTGTGACGCCCGCGTCCGGCCCCGCTCGCCCGCCCGCACGCGCCCCCGTCAGCCGCCCGTACCACCCGCCCGCCCTTCGTATGCCATCCCACCCGCCCGGACAGGAACGGCCGCGCGCCGAGGAGACGGAGACAGCGACCCGCCATGACGACCAGGCCCTCACTCACCGCCCTGCGCCGCGAGGTGCTGGCGGCGAACCTGCGCATCCCCGCCTCCGGTCTCGCCACGCTGACCTGGGGCAATGCCAGCGGCGTCGACCGGGACGCGGGGGTGTTCGTGATCAAACCGTCCGGTGTGCCCTACGCGGAGCTGCGGGAGGAGCATCTCGTCACGGTGGCGCTGGACGACGGGCGCGTGGTGGACGGGGACCTGAGGCCCTCCACGGACACCGAGACCCACCGCTGCCTCTACCGGGCCTTCCCCGCGCTCGGCGGGGTGACGCACACCCACTCGGCGTACGCGGTCGCCTTCGCGCAGGCCCGCGCGCCGATCCCGGTGCTCGGCACGACGCACGCGGACACCTTCAACGGGCCCGTCCCCGTGACCGACGACCTCACGCCCGAGCAGTGTGCGCGCGACTACGAATACCACACCGGCCAGGTCGTGGTGGACCTGCTGGGCGGCGATGGTGAGCGCGCGGCGGCCGTGCCCGGCGCGCTCGTCGCCCACCACGGCCCGTTCACCTGGGGGCCCACCGCGACGGCATCGCTGGAGAACGCGGTGGTGCTCGAAGCGGTCGCCGAGATGGCGCTGCACACCCTGCGCCTCGGGGGCCCCGCCGCACCTCCTCCCCCGCACCTGGTGGCGCGCCACTACACCCGCAAGCACGGCCCCGGCGCGTACTACGGCAACGCCTGAGCGGCCGCCGCAGCCGCCACCGCGCGCCCGAGCGGGAGCTTTGACGCCTCTCCAAGTGAGCAATAAGATGTGCCGATTTGACACCCTCGCCCCCTCTGGATCGGTACCGCATGGCACGGCCCCCCGAAGACACCGCGACGCCTCGCAGAGCCCCCACCATGGCGGACGTGGCACGGCTCGCCGGCGTCTCGCACCAGACGGTCTCCCGGGTCCTCGGCGACCATCCGAACGTGCGCCCCGCGACACGCGCCCAGGTGCGCAGGGCGATCGAGGAGCTGGGCTACCGGCGCAACCCGTCGGCGCGCGCGCTGGTGACACGGCGGACCCGCACGGTGGGCGTGGTGGCGTGCAACCCCACGCTGTACGGGCCCGCCAGCACGCTCGTCGGCCTCCAGGAGGCCGCCATGGCCGAGGGGTATCTGGTGTCGGCGGTCACCCTGCGGCGCTTCGACGCGGACGCGCTCGCCGACGCGGTGGAGGGGCTCGGCGACTGGGGGGTGGAGGGCGTGGTGGTGATGGTGCCGCAGGGCGAGACCGTCGCCGCCCTGGAGTCGCTCGACCCGCCGTTCCCCGTGGTGACCGTCGAGGGCGGCCACGACCTGCCGATCCCCGGCGTCTGTGTGGACCAGGAACTGGGCGGCCGGATGGTCACCTCGCACCTGCTCGCGGCCGGGCACCGCACCGTGTGGCATGTGGCCGGCCCGCAGAACTGGCTGGAGGCCGGGGCCAGACTGCGCGGCTGGCGGCGCACCCTCGAAGAGGCGGGCGCCCGGGTGCCGCCCGTGATCGAGGGCGACTGGACGCCGCTCTCCGGCTACCGCGCCGGCCAGGAGCTGGCGGGCCGGGCCCTCGCGGGCGGCGCCGGGCTCTCGGCCGTCTTCGTGGGCAACGACCAGATGGCGGTGGGCGTGCTGCGGGCGTTCCGCGAGGCGGGCATCGCGGTGCCGGGGCAGGTCGCCATCGCGGGGTTCGACGACATCCCCGAGGCCGAGTTCCTCACCCCGCCGCTGACCACCGTCCGCCAGGACTTCACGGCGGTCGGCGAGGCCAGCATCCGCCTCCTGGTCGACCGCATCGAGTCGGCCGGCCCGCGGGGCGCCGCGCAGGTGGTCATCGAACCCCGCCTCATCGTCCGCGGCAGCACCACCCCAGCCTGACGCGGCAGAACGCGCCACGGACGGCCGAAAGGCCGGTCGCCACCGCGGCGGAAGGCCGTCTAACGTCCTCGACCGTGACGCTCCCCTCCTCGCCCGACTCGTACCTCACCGCGACGGCCGACGCCTACGACGCCATGGCCGCCGTCTACGCCGACTTCGTCCGCGACGCGCTCGACGGCCTGCCGCTCGACCGGGCGGTGCTCGCCGCGTTCGCCGAGCTTGCACGGTCGGGCCCCGCGGGCCCCGTCGCCGAACTCGGCTGCGGGCCAGGGCAGATGACCGCACACCTGCGCGACCTCGGCCTTGACGCCTTCGGCGTCGACCTGTCGCCGGCACTCATCGCCCGCGCCCGCGCCGCCCACCCGGACCTGCGGTTCGACGTCGGCTCCATGGCCGCGCTCGACCTGCCCGACGCCGGGCTCTCCGGCGTCCTGTCCTGGTACTCGGTCATCCACACACCGCCGCGGAAACTGCCCCCGTACTTCGCCGAGTTCTCCCGCGTCCTGGCGCCCGGCGGCCATCTCCTGCTCGCCTTCTTCGAGTCGGAGGGCGACCCGGTCACCCCCTTCGACCACAAGGTGACCACGGCCTACCGCTGGCCCCTCGACGGCCTCGCCGCCCTGGCCCGCGCGTCCGGTCTCACAGAAACCGCCCGCATGCTCCGCGAACCCGCCCCGGGCGAACGCTTCCGCCGCGGCCACCTCCTCCTCCGCAAACCCCCCATCTGACGCCCCCCGCTCAGCGGCCCGACCCTGATCAGGGATACGGGGCCGTCCTTGGCCCTCCACACCCGCACGCGCGACCGCGGGCGCCGCCGCGGACCTGATGAGCGGTGCGTCGCGGGTGTGTTCGCGGAAGCCGGTGCTGTGGTGGAGGGCGCGCGCGCCGGGGCGCCCCGGTGCGCCCAGGCAGGCGACCGTCATGCGGCGGGCGCCGGCGCGGCGGGCCACGTGCATGCCGTGCAGCGGCATGGCTCTGGCCACGCCGCGGCGGCGGTGACCGGGGGGTGTGCCCACGGGTTCGCACTCGGCGGTCCTGGTGGGCGCGTCGAGCCGGATGATCGTCGAGGCCGCCATCGTCCCGTCCGGCGCCTCGACCAGGTCGAGTGGGTGGCGCCCGGCACGCCGGGGGACGACGGCCGCACCGGGCGCCGGGTGCGCTTCACCCCGCGGCGCGTGGTGGCGGGCGCCTGCTGCCGCTGCTCGCCGACGGCGCCGCCGTCGCCGTTCCCGGCCCCGGGCGCCGGCCGGAGCGCGCCCCGCCCGGTGAGGCACCCCGGCCCTGCGCGCGGGCAGGGGTGCCCTATTCGGTGTGGGGCTGGGTGAGGATGGCGTGGAGCCGGTCGAGGGGGATCTTGGGGGTGCGGTCGGGGGTGAGGAGGCCGTTGGTCTCCTGGAGGGTGTCGGTGAACTGGGTGTAGCAGTATCCGGCGAGATGGGAGCGGGTGGCGGCGGTGACCAGGGCGGTGAGGCGCTCAGTGAAGGCCTCGGTGGTGGTGAGGGTGTCGTAGCCGAAGACACTCTCGCCCTGCGGGGGTTCGAGCGTGGCGCCGCCGAACTCGCTGAGGACGACGGGCTGGCCCTGGTGGCGGGCGCCGTCCAGGGTGAGCCGTCTGGCCCCGGGCCAGGGGGTGGTGAACTCACCCTGGCGCAGGGCGGGATGGTGGTAGCGCTGGGTGAGGGTGGGGGCGTGCTGCGTGTAGTCGTGGACGCCCCAGATGTCGGAGCCCGAGATCTCCCAGCCGTCGTTGGAGACGGCGGGGCGCGAGGGGTCGAGGGCCTTGGTCAGGTGGTAGAGGGCGTCCATGAAGTGGCGCTGGGCGGGGACGAGAGAGGGGTTGGGCACGGACCAGGACTCGTTGACGGGGACCCAGGCGACGATCGAGGGGTGGCCGGCGTCGCGCAGCAGGGCCCGGGTCCATTCGGCGGTGACGCGCTCGACGGTGGGGGTGGTGAAGGCGTAGGCGGAGGGCATCTCCTCCCACAGCATCAGCCCGTAGCGGTCCGCCCAGTACAGGAAGCGGGGGTCTTCTATCTTCTGGTGGATGCGCAGCCCGTTCAATCCGAGCCGCTTGGCGAGTTCGGCGTCCCTGCGCAGGTCCTCGTGGGTGGCGGCGAGATGGGACTCGGGCCAGTAGCCCTGCTGGAGGGCCATGCGCAGGAAGCAGGGCTTGTGGTTGAGGAGGAAGATCCCGTCGCTCCAGCCCACCTCCCGCAGTCCGAGATACGAGCCCACCTCGTCGACCACGGTGTCCTCACGCCCGGGGCCGTCGTCACGCCCGGGGCCGTCCTCCGGCCCGGGGTCGGTGAGGGTGACGGTCGCGTCGACCAGGTGCGGATCGTCGGGGCTCCACAGCAGGTCGCCCAGGTCCTGGCCGTGGCGCAGGGCGGGCACGGCGATGTCGAACGCCGTCTGCTGCTCCTCGACGCGGACGCGCTGGTGGGCCAGCGTGCGTTCGCCCAGGCGCAGGTGGACGGTGGCGTGCAGGGGGCGCTCCGGCCAGCGCCCCAGCTGGAGGACGCACTGGACCCGGGCGTGGGCGACCTGGGGGGTCCAGTGCAGGCGGGTGAGGTGCTGTTCCGGCACGGTTTCGAGCCAGACGGGCTGCCAGATGCCCGAGGTGCGGTGGTACCAGATGGTGTGGGGCTCCGGGCGCCAGTCCTGTTTGCCGCGGGGCTGGGACGCGTCTTTGGGCTGGTCCTCGGCGCGCACCACCAGCACCTGCGGCCCCTCCTCGGCCAGGGCCGGGGTCAGGTCGCAGGTGAATCCGGTGTGGCCGCCCTCGTGGGAGGCGAGATGCTGCCCGTTGAGCCAGACCTCGGCCCGGTAGTCCACCGCCCCGAAGTGCGCCAGCAGCCGCCGCCCCGGCCCCGGCCGGCTGACGTCGAGGGCGCGCCGGTACCACAGGACGGGGTGGAAGCCCGTGTCGTGGATGCCGGAAGCGGGCGACTCGGGTGGGAAGGGCACCTCGATCGTCCGGGTGAACGGGTCCTCGGCCCGCGCCACCGGGGCCATCCACCGCTCGTCGCGGCCCCGGTCCGCGTCGTCGTAGGCGAAGTCCCACGACCCGCTCAGGTCGTGCCAGTCCACCTCCCGTACCAACTGCGGCCTCGGGTGGCCGGCGACATCGACGTGGCTGAAGGACAGCGGCATGCGGGAACTCCGGAAGTGTCGTACACGGGTGCGTGCGGGGGTGCGAGTGGAGGGGCAGGACGGGCGCGGGGCCGGACCCGCGCCGGTTCAGGCGGTCGCGCGGCGGGCCGCGAAGCGCATCTCGACCACCGTCGCCGCGAAGGCCAGGGGCCCGGGCAGGAGCGGGGCGAGCAGCGGGATCGACCAGGCGAGCAGCCCGGCCAGCAGGGCACCGCCCGCGAGGAGCAGGGAGCCGCGCGGGTCGGCGGCCACGCGCAGCAGGCCCTCGCGCGGGGACAGCCGGTGCGGGTCTTCGAGCGCGGTGGTGCGCAGCGCCACGACGGCGGCGCCCAGGACGAGCAGGACGAGCACGGGGGCCATGAGGCGCGCCCCCGGCAGGGGGCTGTCCAGGAGGCTCACGTCGGCCAGCAGGAGCACGGCGAGCGCGGGCGGCGCCAGGCCGCCCGCGAGCGACCTGGCCGACAGGTGCGCGCGCAGGTGCGTCGCGTACCCGGCGGCCCGCACGGGCACGCCGCTCTCCGCGGTCCCGCGCAGTGTCGCGGACGCGGCGGCGAACGCCGCGGGCGCCGTCACGACCGGCAGGCACGCGAGGCTGGTGAGCAGGCCGACGAGCAGCATGTCGGCGAAGAGGGTGAAGCCGCTCCCGAAGACCTCTCCGGGTTCCGCGCGCTCGCCGGGGGGCAGGGTGGTGGGTGCCTGGGACATCGGTCAGCCCTTCAGTCCTGAGGTGGCCATGCCCTGCACCAGGTAGCGCTGGAAGACGAAGAAGAACAGCACGATCGGCAGCACGGAGATGACCGACATCGCGAACATCGGTCCGTACGCGGAGGTGCTCGACTGGTCGACGAAGCTGCGCAGTGCGAGGGTGATGGTGAACTTCTCCGGCGCGAAGAGGTAGATCATCTGCGTGAAGAAGTCGTTCCACGTCCAGATGAAGGTGAAGATCGCCGTGGTGATCAGCGCGGGCCTGCTCAGCGGCAGGGTGACGGCCCAGTACGTGCGGAACGCACCGCAGCCGTCGATCCTCGCCGACTCCTCCAGTTCGCGCGGCAGGTTGCGCATGAACTGGACGATGAGGAAGACGAAGAACGCCTCGGTGGCGAGGAACTTCGGCAGGATCAGCGGCCAGTAGGTGTCCACCATGCCGAGCCGGTTGAAGATGATGTACTGCGGGATCAGCACGACGTGGTGCGGCAGCATCAGCGTCGCCACCATGAAGCCGAACATCGGCTTGCGCATGCGGAAGCGCAGCCTGGCGAAGGCGTAGGCGGCCAGCGAGCAGGACAGCACGTTGCCGACGACCGCGCCCACCGCGATCAGCAGGGTGTTGCCGAGCAGCCGGGTGACGGAGATGCCGGACACGCCGTCGAGCGCGGTTGTGTAGTTGGACCACTCCAGGTGGCTGGGCCACAGGTTGAGGCTGGTGACGACCTCGTCGGCCGGTTTGAGCGACGTGGCGAGCAGCCAGGCCAGGGGGTAGAGCAGGAGCAGCAGGGCCACGACTGCGACGGTGTGCGGCAGCCATCGCTTGACGGCGGGGTTCATCGTCCCTCCTCGTCCGCGTAGAAGACCCAGGAGCGGGACGTCTTGAACAGGATCAGGGTGACCGCGCCGATCGCGATGAGCAGCAGCCAGGCCATCGCCGCGGCATAGCCCATGTGCGAGGCGGTGAAGCCGCGTTCGTAGAGGTACAGCGTGTAGAACATCGTCGAGTCCGCGGGGCCGCCGTCGCCGCCGCTGATGGCGAAGGCGGGGGTGAACACCTGGAAGGACTGGATGGTTTCGAGCACCAGGTTGAAGAAGACCACCGGCGAGAGCATCGGCACCGTGACGGAGGCGAACTGCCGCCACCGGCCCGCGCCGTCAAGCGCCGCGGCCTCGTAGAGGTCGGACGGGATCTGCTGCAGGCCCGCCAGGAAGATGACCATGGGCGCCCCGAACTGCCAGGCGGTCAGCAGGACGACGGCGTACACCGCGAGATGCGGGTTGCCGACCCAGCCGCCGGTGTGGATGCCGACGGTGTCCAGGACGTGCGAGACGGAGCCGCCGTCGTTGAACAGCGCGCGCCACACCAGGGCGATGGACATGCTCGCGCCGAGCAGCGAGGGCGCGTAGAACGCGGAGCGGTAGAAGGCCCGGCCGCGGCCGAGGTTCTTCAGCAGCATCGCGGCGCCCAGCGCGAGCGCCAGTTTGAGGGGGACGGCGATGACGACGTACAGCAGGGTGGTGCCGACGGACCGCCAGTAGCGCGGGTCCTCGGTGAGCATCTCGGTGTAGTTGCGCAGGCCGACCCAGCGGGGCGGGTCGAAGAGGTTGTAGTCCGTGAAGGAGAGGTACAGGGAGACGGCCATCGGCACCAGGGTCAGCACGACCGCGCCGATCATCCACGGGGAGAGGAACACGTAGGCGGGCCAGTGCCTTTCGCGCTTCCCGCGGCGGCGCCCGGCGCGCGGCGGCTGCCCCGTGGGGTGGTGGGCGCGCGCGGGCGCCCTGGTCGGTACCGTGCTCATGACCTCAGCTCCCGGTTGGCCTCGTCGATGAGTTCGTGCGCCGCCTGCCGGGGCGTGGCGAGTTGGAACATCACCCGCTGGTACGCGCGGGTGAAGGCGGACTGGACGGCGACGTCGCCGCGCGGCGGCGCGCTCGGCGGGGCGGCGAGACCGTACGTCTCCATGGTCTCGGCGTAGTCGTAGATCTCCCGCTCCGCGCCCTTGAGGGTGGTGGCGACGCGGGCGGCGACGGCCCGGTTGGGCGGTGTGGAGCGGGTGAAGCCGAGGAGGTCGCCCGCCCGCCGGTCGTTGAGGAGGAAGTCGACGAGCCTGGCCGCCTCCTTCGGGTGGGCGGTGTGCGCGCCGATGCCCACCAGCATCGAGGGTTTGAAGTACTGGCCGGCGTGGCCGCCTGCGGTCGGGACGGGCGCGAAGTGGACCGTGTCGCCGAGCAGCGCCGTGTACCCGGGGAACGGCGCGTCCCAGGTGTAGTCGGCGGCCGCGAGGCCGCGGCCGAGGGGCGAGGTCTCGGTGGAGGTCGCCTGGGCCGTGTCGCGGGCGGCGGCCACGGCGCCCTGCCTGCGCAGCCGGTCGAAGAACGTCCAGAACTCGGTGAGGTCGTCCGCGGTGAAGCCCAGCCTGGTCTGGCTCGCGTAGAGCCGTCCGCCGCGGCTGCGCAGCCAGTCCTCGAAGACGTCCTCGTTGGGTCCGCAGTCGTTGGCGCCCCTGACGGTGCGCCCGTCGGGGGACCGCAGCCGCATCCCGGCGATCCTCCTGTTGGCCTCGGCCCAGTCGTCCCAGGTCCAGCTGGGCGGTGGCGGGGCGGGGAGACCGGCCTTGCGGTAGACGGCGGTGTCGTAGGCGAAGCCGGTGATGCCGCGGCCCATGGGCACGGCGTACTGCCTGCCCCCGAAGGTGCCCGTGCGCAGGAAGACCCCGTCCATCTCGGCGGTGCGGAGCGTGCCGTCGCCGATGGCGTCGTCGAGCGGCAGCAGGGCGCCGCCGCCCGCGTACTGGGAGATCTGGCGGTAGTCGAGCTGCGCCACGTCGGGCATGCCGCCGCCGGCCGCCTGGGTGGCCAGCTTCTGCAGGTAGGAGGCGAAGTCCGCGTTGGACGTGCGGACGGTGATGCCGGGGTGCTCCTTCTCGAAGAGGCGCACGGCCTGCTGCGTGCGGGCGGCGCGGTCGTCGTTGCCCCACCAGGCGAAGGTGAGGGTGACGCCGCCGGACGTCCCTCCGCTCGCGGTGGAGCAGGAGGAGAGCGCGGTGGTCAGGGCGGTACCGAGACCGACGGCGGCCGTGGCCAGGACGGCGCGGCGGCTCGGGGGTCGGTGCCCGCCGCTTCTGGGCTCGGGCATGGGTGCCTTCCGGGGGTACGAGGAGGAAACGAGTGGGCACGGGGCGGGCGGTGCGGGGCCGGGCCCGCCGCCCGGCCCGGTGCGGGGCCGCGGCGGGAGGGGCGCGCCGGTCAGATCCCCGGGTAGACGTCGAGGCGGCCGCACATGCCGAAGCGGCCGCGGGCCGCGGGCCCGGTCGCGCCGACCCGGGCGGCGGTCAGATGGCGGGCGTCCTGCCGGCGCAGGGCGCCGAGTTGGGCGCCCGTCGTTTCGGCCGCCGCGCTGGCGCCCGCGCGCCAGCGCCGCTCCCACGCGTCGAGCCGGGGGCGCACCAGGGCGGCGGCGGCCTGCTGGAAGGCGGCGAGCGGCCCCGGGTCGCCGCGCTCGGTGGCCTCGCGCAGTTCGAGGAAGCGGCCGGTCGCCAGGTCCCTGCGGGCCCGCGCGACGTCCGCCTGGTCCGCCTCCGGCACGTCCGCGGGGATGCGTACCGCCTCGGCGTATGTCCCGGGGTCGGCGAGGAGGTGCTGCGGCAGGGTGAGCACCGCGTCGCCGGCCTCGGGCAGCCCGCTGTTCTGCATCACGACGGTGATTTCGAGGCCGCCGTGGTTGGTCAGGCGGTGGATGGTGCCTGGCGTGAACCAGGCGACGGTGCCCGCTTCGAGCGGCGTCTCCCGGTAGCCCGAGGTGGTGAGGGTCTGCACCGTGCCGGTACCGGCCGTCACCACGTACCCCTCGGTGCAGGTGAGGTGGAGGTGCGGGGTGCCGCCCCCGGACTCGCCGTCCGCCGTGGGCCAGTCGTAGACCCGCAGCCTGGAGACGCCCACCGCGCCGGGGAAGCCGTCGTACGCGCCGCTCACCACGGGAGCCCCCGCAGGTGGGCTGCGACCCGGTCGCGGTCCCACGCGCCGTCAGCGAAGGTGACGCGGTAGCGCCGGGCGAGCGTGTCGCCGGGGGCGAGGACGAGTTCCTCGTGGAACGCCCAGGACGGGGCGACGGCGGCGAACGGGTCGCTGCGCACGAACCAGTGGGCCGGGTGGGTGCCGCCGGCGCCGGTGTGGTCGTTGGCCGGGTCGTGCTCGAAGACGAGGGTGGCGTGGCCGTCGCGTCCGTCGTGCTCGCCGGTGTAGGCGAGCCAGTCGGCCTGGCTGCCCATCAGGTCGCCGCCGTCGGCCTCCGCGCTGAAGACCCGCCCGTCGCGGAAGGCGCGCGGCCCGCGCCAGAAGAGGCCGGTGTAGCCGGCGGCCGGGCGGCCGTGGGTGGTGGGGCTGCCGAGGCGCAGCGGTTCGCTCCGCCGGTTGGTGACGGTCGAACTCCAGGTCTGCGACCAGCTCCTGGCGTCCGCGTCGATGTCCGAGACCTCGACGCGGCGCTCCTCCTCGGCCCACAGCTCCCCGTCGTGGGGGTGCCAGGTCAGGCGCTCGGCGATGACGGCGCGGTCGCCCTCGGCGCGTACCTCGTCGAAGGCGGTGTGCGCCATCGAGCCGACCTTCTCCGGCAGGGGGAGGTAGCCCTCGCCGTGCACGTAGGTGTTGCCGCCCCACAGGTTCTGTCCTGACAGGTGGGAGGCGGTCAGTTGCAGCCCCTTGTGCCAGCGGTGGTCGTTGGGCCGGTAGTCGGTGACGACGGCGCCCGACAGGGTGCGCAGCGGGTGCAGGTACGGCTTGGGTGCCTCCCACGCGGCCTCGGGGCGGTACACGTAGGCGAACAGCTCGGTGCCCGTCGCCTCGTGGGCCACGGTGATCCGGTCGCCGTGGGCGTGGGTCAGTGCCAGGGTCATGCGCGGTCCTCCTCCTTCGGGGAGCCGGCCGGGGCCCAGCCCGGGGCGCCGCCGTGCAGTTCGGTGTAGTAGGGGTCGCCCGGTGCGATGTCGCCGGCGCGCACGGCGGCGCCGGTGAACGCGGACTTGTACAGGGCGGTGATGAATTCGAGGGTGCGCCGGCCGCCCTGCCCGCTGGTGGGGTGACGCCGCCCGGCCTCGATGTCCCCGACGAGGGCGCGCAGTTGGGCGAGGTGCGAGCTGGGCTCGTCCGGGCCGAAGTCGCGCCAGCGCGCCGCGGTCTCCTCCGGGACGCCGGGGGCGGGTGTGATGCGCCAGTCCGCGTTGCGGTAGCCGTAGAGGTGGGTGACCTCGACGGTGGCGCGCTCGCAGTCGATGCGGATGCGGCTGATCTCGTCGGGGCTGAGGACGCTGTTGACGACGGTGGCGAGCGCGCCGTCCGCGAAGCGCACCTGCGCGGTGGAGACGTCCTCGGTCTCCACGTCGTGCACCAGCCTCGCGGCCATGCCGCGCACCTCGCTCCACGGGCCCATCAGGTCGAGCAGCAGGTCCGTCTGGTGGATGCCGTGGCCCATGGCGGGGCCGCCGCCCTCGGCCGCCCAGCGTCCGCGCCACGGCACGGCGTAGTAGGCGGCGTCCCGGTACCAGGTGGTCTGGCAGTGGGCCACGAGCGGCCGGCCGAGCGCGCCCTCGGCGAGCAGCCGCCGCACGTGCCGGGCGCCCGAGCCGAAGCGGTGCTGGAAGACGATGGAGGCGTAGGGGTCGCCCTCGCCGCCCTTCTCCGCCGCCTGTACGGCGTCGTAGTCGGCGAGCGAGGGGCACGGCGGCTTCTCGCACCACACCCAGGCCCCTGCCCGCAGCGCGGCGGCGGACTGCTCCCGGTGCACGGCGGGCGGTGTGCAGAGCACCACGAGGTCGGGGCGCACGTCGGCGAGCGCCGCGTCGAGGTCGGTGGAGGCGTGCGGGATGCCGAACTCGCCGGCGAAGGCGCGTACCGCGCGCTCGTCCACGTCGACCGCGGCCACGACCTCCGTGCGCCCCTCAGCGGCCAGCGTCCGCAGGGCGGGCAGGTGGCTGGAGCGCGCGATGCTCCCGGTGCCGACCACGGCCGTGCGCAGCGGGGCGTTCGAACGATGCCGAGACATGCGGTCCCTCTCGTGAGGCGGACGGGTGGGTACTGCGGCGGCGCACCGCGCCTGGCCGGCGCCCCCCGTCCTGGGGGCACGGGCATCGCCGCCCTGTCCGACAGCAACCACTCGCCATCGGTTCCAACGTTGTAACCACCGGGTATCCACGCGGTCAACCCTTCGGCGCGAATACGGTTCGGCGGTAAACGCGGAACCGGATGCGATCCGGAGCCCCGACTGACAGAATCTGCCGCCTGTGTGCATAATCCAGGGATGTCAAGCAAGGGGGCCGTGCGGTGGCAGCAGTGACGCTGAAGGACGTGGCAGAGCGCGCGGGGGTGTCGATCAAGACCGTGTCCAACGTTGTACGCGATGCCCCCAGGGTCTCTCCCGCCACGCGGGAGCGGGTGATGCGCGCCGTGCACGAACTCGGCTACCGGCCCAACCCGTCGGCGCGGCGGCTGCGCACGGGGCGCAGCGGCCTGATCGCGCTCGCCGTCCCCGAGCTCACCACGCCGTACTTCGCCGACCTGGCCCACCACGTGCGGACGGAGGCCACGGCGCTCGGCCTGACCGTGCTGATCGAGGAGACGCTCGGGGACCCGGCGGAGGAGCTGCGGCTCGCCACCGGCGTCGGCGCGTCGCTGCTCGACGGCGTGATCCTCTCGCCCCTCCATGTCACCCCCGCGGAACTCGCCCCGGTCGCGGACGAGTTCCCGCTCGTGCTGCTGGGCGAGCGCAGCTTCGAGTCGGAGCACGTGGTCGCCGACCACGTGCTCATCGACAACGTCGCCGCGGCGCGCGAGGCCACCGCGCACCTGGCGGGCCTCGGCCGCACCCGGATCGCGGCGGTGGGGGTGGACCAGAAGGCGTCGGCCACCAGCCGGCAGCGGCTCGAAGGCTTCCAGCAGGCGCTGCACGCGGCGGGCCTGCCCTTCGATCCGCGGCTCGCGCCCCGCGTCAAGGAGTTCGACCGCCGCAACGGCCTGCTCGCGATGCGCTCCCTGCTCGAACTCCCCCCGGCGGCACGGCCCGACGCGGTGTTCTGCTTCAGCGACATGCTCGCGGTCGGCGCCCGGCGCGCCGTGCACGAGGCGGGGCTCGGCATGCCGGGCGACATCGCCCTCGCCGGTGTCGACGGCTCCCAGGAGGCGCTGTACGGCACGCCGTCCCTCACCACCGTGGTCCCCGATCTGACCGGCATCGCGTCCCTGGCCGTGAAGTGCCTCGCGGCCCGCATCCGCTCCGACTCGCCCCTGCCCTTCGAGGTGCACGTGGCCCCGCACTGGCTCCAGGCGCGCGAGTCCACGCTCGGCGGGAGCGTGCCGCCGGCGCCGTGAGGCGCCGGGCGACGGCGCGCGGCCCCCGCCCGGCGCCTCAGCCATCCGGGGTCGTCCTGCACCCTCCGGAAGTGCACGAGAGGCAGGCCCTTGATCAGGCATGAAGCATCCCGCCCTTGACGCGACGCCAGGCCTAGACCAATAGTGTTCGGAACTTCCGCGCACCCCACCACTCCGCGGAAGCCTCCCCCCACCCGTCTCGGCCTCCTCGGAGGAGGAACACGTTGCTCTCACGACGTTCATTTCTCGCCACCGCCGGTGCGACCGGAGCCGCGGCAGCCCTCGCCTCGCCGCTCGCCCCGCGGATGCTGACGCAGCGCGCGTCCGCCGCCGGTGCCTCGCTGCCGCTCTCGCTGCGCAACAACTCGGGCAGCGACACCGTTTACGCGTACGTCAGCGGCTCCGACGACTCGGGCTGGCCCGGGTTCGTCGACTCGGGCGGCGCCTTCCAGCGGCTGCCGAGCCCGTCAGCCGTGCAGACCCCGGTGCAGGACTACGCGATCACGCTGGGCGGCTCGGACTCCGCGGCCACCCAGCTGACCCTCGGTGACTACGTCACCGGTGGGCGCGTGTGGTTCTCCGTCGGCAAGAAGCTCCAGTTCTTCGTCAACCCGCCGGGCGGCGACGGCGGCGTGCCCGGCCTCGTGCAGCCCGCCCTGGTCGCCGACGACGCCAACTGGCAGACCAACTGGACGTTCTGCGAGTTCACGTACAACAGCGCCAACCTGTATGCGAACATCAGCTATGTCGACATGGTCGGGCTTCCGGTGTCGATGGCGAGTTCGGGCAGCGCGGGCGACCAGTCGGTGAGCCCGCTGCCCGCCGGGGCGCTCGGTGCCATCGCCGACGGCCTGCGCGACCAGCACGCGGCGGACGGCGCCCCCTGGGACCAGCTCGTCGCCACCGACTCCTCGGGCGCCGTGCTGCGGGTCCTCGCGCCCTCCCACTCCCCCGTCGACTTCGGCGGCTACTGGGACGCGTACCTGGACTCGGTGTGGAGCCACTACCAGTCGACCGACCTGACCGTGAACGGACAGGGCAGCATCGGCAGTTACACCGGCCGGGTCTCCGGCGACACGCTGGTGTTCGACGGCCTTGAGACGAACGGGGTGCCGTTCACCAAGCCGAGCGCCGTCGACATCTTCGGCTGCGCGAGCGGCCCGCTGTACAACTCCGGCTCGGACGCCCGCGGCGCCGTCGCGGCCCGGCTCGCCGCCGCGATCAACCGCAGCAGCCTGCTGGTCTCCGGCGGCGGCAACCAGCCAGACGGGGTCAAGCCCGACCAGTACTACACCGAGTCCGTGACCAACCACTACGCGCGGCTCGTGCACGAGCACGCGGACATCGGCTACGCCTTCCCGTACGACGACGTCGGCCCCACCGGCGCGGCGCCTGTCGACGGCCATATCCAGGACGGTGCGCCCACGTCCTGGACGGTCACGCTCGGCGGCTGACCCCGCGGCCCGCGCCGCGGGGGACCGCGCTCAGTGCGCGTACTGGCCGGTCCCCCGCGGCAGGTAGCCGCCGTGGCCCGCACGCCCCACATAGGCGCCGTTCTCGATCACCGGCACGCCGCGGGACAGCACCGTCTCGACGCGGCCCGTCACCCGCCGGCCCTCGTACGCCGAGTAGTCGACGTTCATGTGGTGGGTGGCGGCGGAGATGACCTGCTCGGCGTGCGGGTCGTAGACGACGAGGTCGGCGTCGGAACCGGGCGCGAGGGTGCCCTTCTTCGGGTAGAGGCCGAACATCCGCGCGGGCGCGGCGCAGGCCAGGTCGATCCAGCGGCGGCGGGTGATGCGGCCCTCGACCACGCCCTGGTGCAGCAGGTCCATGCGGTTCTCGACGCCGGGCATCCCGTTGGGGATCTTCGAGAAGTCGCCGCGGCCCAGGTCCTTCTGGCCCGCGAAGCAGAACGGGCAGTGGTCGGTGGAGACGACCTGGAGGTCGTCGGTCCGCAGCCCGCGCCAGAGCGCCTCCTGGTGCTCGCGGGGGCGCAGCGGCGTGGAGCAGACGTACTTGGCGCCCTCGAAGTCCGGCTCCGCGAGGTTGTCCGTGGACAGGAACAGGTACTGCGGGCAGGTCTCGGCGTGGACCGGAAGACCCAGGTCGCGGGCCGCGGCGATCTCCGCCAGCGCCTCCTGCGCCGACACGTGCACCACGTAGAGCGGGGCGCCCGCGACCCGGGCGAGCTGGATCGCGCGGTGGGTGGCCTCCGCTTCCAGCAGCGCCCTGCGCACCTCGCCGTGGGCGCGCGGGTCGGTACGGCCCTCCGCGAGGGCCTGCTGCACGAGGACGTCGATGGCGATGCCGTTCTCGGCGTGCGTCATCACCAGGCCGCCGTTGCCCGCGGCGCGCTGCATCGCGCGCAGGATGCGGCCGTCGTCGCTGTAGAAGACACCCGGGTAGGCCATGAACAGCTTGAAGGACGTGACGCCCTCCTGGACGAGCAGGTCCATCTCCGCGAGCGAGTGCTCATTCACGTCGGAGAGGATCATGTGGAAGCCGTAGTCCACCGCGCACCTGCCGTCGGCCTTGGCGAACCACGCGTCGAGCCCCTGGCGCAGGGTCTGCCCGCGCGACTGGATGGCGAAGTCGACGATGGTCGTGGTGCCGCCCCAGGCCGCGGCGCGGGTGCCGGTCTCGAAGGTGTCGGAGGCGTAGGTGCCGCCGAACGGCATCTCCATGTGGGTGTGCGCGTCCACGCCGCCGGGGAGGACGTAGCGGCCGGTGGCGTCGATGACGGTGCCCGCGCTCCAGCCCCTGGCGGTGTCCGTGTCGTGGGCGGCGAGCGCGGCGATCCTGCCGTCCTCGATCAACACGTCTGCGCGGGTCTCGTCCGCGGCGGTGACGACGAGGCCGCCGCGGACGAGGGTACGGGTGGTCATTGGCGGCGCTCGCCCTTCGGTAGGCGCGGTACGGCGGTGTCAGACGGTGCGCAGCGCGCGGTCGAGTACGGCGGCGCCCTCCTCGGCCTCGGCCACCGTCAGGGTCATCGGCGGGGCGATCCGCAGCACGCTCGTGTCGTGCCCGCCGCCCTTGCCGATCAGGAGGCCGTCCTCGCGGGCCGCTTCCAGCACGGCGGCGGCCCGCTCGGGCGACGCCTCGTCGGTGCCGGGCCTGACGAGTTCGACGCCGGCCATCAGGCCGCGGCCGCGCACCTCGCGCACGGAGTCGACCTGCGCGGCGGTGGCGCGCAGCCGCTCGATGAGCAGGCCGCCGACGCGGCGGGCGTTGCCCTGGAGGTCGTGTTCGAGGAGGTAGGCCAGGTTGGCGAGGCCGGCCGCCATGGTGACGGGGCTGCCGCCGAAGGTGGAGATGGAGTTGGTGTCGATGCAGTTCATGATCTCGGCGCGGGCGATCACACCGCCGACGGACATGCCGTTGCCGATGCCCTTGGCGAAGGTGACGATGTCCGGCGGGCCGTTCTCCGCGTGCGCCTGCCAGCCCCAGAAGTGGTCGCCTGTGCGGCCCCAGCCGGTCTGCACCTCGTCGCTGATCCACAGGGTGCCGTGTTCGGCGAGCACCGCGCGGAAGGCGGCGTAGAGGCCGTCGGGCGGCATGGTGAAGCCGCCGACGCCCTGGACGGGTTCCGCGATCAGCGCGGCGGGCGTCCTGCCGTGGCCGAGGAGGTCCCTGAGGTCGGCGACGCACGCGGCGGTGAACTCCGCGTCGCCGAGGTGCGCGAAGGGGCCGCGGCTGCGCACCGCCCCGTGCACGTAGGCCGTCTGGAGCGGCGACTGGCTCGTCGGCGACCAGCTCTTGTTTCCGGTGACGGAGACCGTGGAGAAGGAGCGGCCGTGGTAGCTGTTGCGCATCGCGAGGATCTGGTTCGAGCCCCGGTACGCCGTGGCGAGCAGCAGCGCGGTGTCGTTGGCCTCGGTGCCCGACGTGGTGAAGAAGACGCGCGCGTCGGGGATGCAGGACAGGGCGGCGATGCGCTCCGCGAGTTCCACCATCGGGCGGTTGAGGTAGAGCGTCGAGGAATGGATGATCCGCGCGGCCTGCTCGCTGACGGCCTTGGTGACCTCGGGCAGCGCGTGCGCGGTCATGGTGGTGAGGATGCCGCCGAAGAAGTCGAGGTAGCGCCTGCCCTCGGCGTCCCAGACGTGGCGGCCCTCCCCGTGGGTGAGTTCGAGGGGCTCGTCGTAGTAGAGGCTGAGCCAGTCGGGCAGTACGGCGCGGTGGCGGTCGTGCAGCGGCTCGGTCATGGCGTGGCCAGCCCCTCGTAGGCGTCGGGCCTGCGGTCGCGGTAGAACGCCCACTGCCGCCGCACCTCGTCGATGAGGGAGAGGTCCAGGTCCCGCACGAGGAGTTCCTCCTCCTTGTCGCTCGCGGTGGCGCCGACGAACCGGCCCCGCGGGTCGGCGAAGTAGCTGGTGCCGTAGAAGTCGTCGTCGCCGTACTCCTCGCGGCCCACCCGGTTGATCGCGGCGACGAAGTACGCGTTGGCGACGGCCGCCGCCGGCTGTTCGAGCTGCCAGAGGTGCGCGGAGAGGCCCCGCGAGGTGGCGGACGGGTTGTAGACGATCTCGGCGCCGTTCAGGCCGAGTTGGCGCCAGCCCTCCGGGAAGTGGCGGTCGTAGCAGATGTACACGCCGACCCGGCCGGCCGCGGTGTCGAAGACCGGCCAGCCCGCGTTGCCGGGCCTGAAGTAGTACTTCTCCCAGAAGCCGGGCAGCTGCGGGATGTGGTGCTTGCGGTACTTGCCGAGGTACGAGCCGTCCGCGTCGATCACGGCCGCGGTGTTGTAGAAGAAGCCGGGGCCCTCGGCCTCGAAGACCGGCACGACGAGCACCATCCCGGTCTCGCGGGCGAGTTCGCGCATCCGGGTGACGGTGGGCCCGTCGGGGACCGGCTCGGCCCAGCGGTAGTGCTCGGGCTCCTGCACCTGGCAGAAGTAGGGGGCGTTGAACACCTCCTGGAAGCCCAGGATCCGCGCGCCCTGCCGGGCCGCCTCGCGGGCGTGCTCCTCGTGCTTCGCGATCATCGACTCGGTCTCCCCCGTCCAGGTCGCCTGGACGAGGGCGGCGCGCACCGTGCGGGACCGGGTCCCGGGGGCTTCGGAGGGGTCGGTCACGGGCTGCTCCTTCGGATCAGCTGACCCGTCGAACGTAAGCCCCGGCACGAACCGGGGCAAGAGCACCCTCACCCGAATGCGGCAGGGGCCGCTTCACAGCGCGACGGCGATGCCCGTCATCGGGTGCCGCCTGCGTCCGCCGGTGAGCCGGGCCGACAGGTCGGTGACGCGGTACTGCCAGCCGTACTTGCCGGCGAGCAGCCCGCGCACATGGTCGAGTTCGTCCGCTTCCGGCAGCAGGCGCGCGGTGCCCTCGGCCCGTACGGCGCCCTGCTCGATCCGGCCGCGGACCGTGCACACGGTGACGACGGCGCGCGGGGTGCGGCGGATGCGCCGGACCTTCCAGGAGTCGGCGCGGGTCAGGACGTAGAGGGTGCGGTGGTCCACCGCGTGCCACACCGGCGTGTCGATGCCGAGGCCGTCCTCGCGGTACGTGGTCAGGCTGACGTAGCGGCTGCGGGCGAGGGCGTCGAGGGTGCGTCGGTCGAGGCTGGTCACGGGCGGAAGGCTACGCCTTGTCAGGCGCCCGGGTTGTCCGCGTGGGTGAGCGTCTCCCAGGACACGAAGAGGCCGTCCGTGCCCGCGGGCCGGTCCTTCCTCACCAGGCGCGCGGTCTGCGGCATGGAGAGGTGCAGCCTGCCGTGGAGGTGGTTGTAGGCGACCTCCAGGTCGGGCCCCATCGTGCGGGTCACCTTGCCGCCGCACAGCCAGGAGGGCGGGCGGGCGCCGAGCTGGTAGCGGGCGTGGAACTCCAGGGCGGCGCGCAGCCGTTCCGCCTGCTCGCCGTAGAGGTCGACGCCCTGGTGCCAGGCGGTCTCCGCGATGTGCGCGGTCGCGGCGAGCGAGTAGCCGATGTGCATGAAGTTGCGGCAGGTCTCCTGGCCGAGCCCGTCGGCGTAGGTGCGCTGGCCGAACCAGTAGGAGGCGAGCCGCGCCGGGGTGCGCTCGGTGCCGCCGGGCGGCGGCTTGGGCAGCCTGCCGTCGGAGGACAGGTAGAAGTAGGCGGGGACGCGGGCCCGGAAGCGGGAGACGGCGTGCGCGAACATCCGGTGGTCCTCCAGGAAGACCGCCATGCCCATCTCGGCGTCCGTCATGGCGAGTTCCCAGTTGCCGTTGTAGTCGGGCACCTTGGCGACGAGGTCGGGCAGGTACGCCTTGCGCAGCATCCACTTGAACCGCATGACGGCGGGCTCGCGCCACTGCGGGTAGGTGGCGTGCACCAGCTCCGCGGCCCTGACCCAGGAGGATCCCGTCCAGGCGCTCTGGAGGTCCGCGTCGCTGAGCGTGTGGCGTTTGACGACGGCGGACCAGGCGTCCATGATCTGCACGGCCTTGCGGGCGTGGGCGGGCTGCCCGGTCACGGACCACAGCAGCGCCTGGGTGTACGCGGCGACGGCGTCGTCCCGTTCGAAGACGCAGGCGGGCGTGCCGTGGTTGGACTGGCAGGCGACGGTCGCCGAGGGGTGGGGCGTGTAGTCGGCCGCCGCGTACCTGCTCGCGCTCATCTGCCGGAAGGCGGAGGCCCAGGGCTCCCGGTGGGCCCGCACCTCCGTGCGCACGGTCGCCAGCTGGCCGGCGCCGACCACGACGCCGGGGTGCCGGAAGCGTACGGGGTCGCCGCCGGGCGCGGACGCCGCGTGCGGGGACGGGCCCGCGCAGGCGGGCAGCAGGGCGAGCGCGCACAGCGCGGCGACACCGGCGATCACTTTGCGTAGGGGCACGCAGCCACGGTGTCCCCGGCGGCGCCGCCCCGCAATCCGGGCGCCCCGCAGGGGTGACGCGGGCGCGGGCGGTCGCCGGGGCGGCGGCGGGCAGGCGGGGCGCCCCCGCGGGTCGTGGGCGCCCCGCGCGTCCTACTGCGGGCCCGCCGGGTGGACGACCATCGCGGAGCCGCCGCCCCTGCGGACCTTCTCGGCCGCGGCCTGCCAGCGGCCGTCGGGCAGGCGCTCGACGCCGGTGGCCGCGCCGATCTCGTCCACCTCGGTGAACTTCTGGCCGAGCGCTTCGAGTTTCGCCCTCAACGGGCTGTCGTAGAGGGCGGGTTCCAGTTCCGTGGCGGCCGCGTTGCGCTGGCTCGCGCGGGGCGCGGCGATCGCGTCGACCAGCGGCATGCCCCGGTCCACGTGGTTGACCAGGGTCTGGAGGACCGTGGTGATGATGCTGGCGCCGCCGGGCGAGCCGATCGCGAAGACCGGCCGGTGCTGCCGGTCGAGGACGACGGTCGGCGAGATCGAGGAGCGCGGTCGCTTGCCGGGTCCCGGCAGGTTCGGGTCGGGCACGGCCGGGTCGGCGGGCGTGAAGGAGAAGTCCGTCAGCTCGTTGTTGAGCAGGAAGCCGCGGCCCGGCACGGTCATCGCGCTGCCGCCGGTCTGCTCGATGGTGAGGGTGTAGGCGACGACGTCGCCCCACCGGTCGGCGACGGTGAGGTGCGTGGTGTTCTGTCCCTCGTACGTGGTGGGCGCGGCCTTCCCGCTGTCGGCGCAGGGGACCGGGTGGCGCGGGTCGCCGGCGGCGAGGGGGCTGGTGAGCGCGTGGCCGGCGCTGATCAGGCAGGCGCGGGAGTCGGCGAACCGCTGGGAGAGCAGGGCGCCGGTCGGCACGTCCTCGTACGCCGGGTCGGCGACCCAGCGGCCGCGGTCGGCGAAGGCGATCCTGCCGGCCTCGATGTAGTGGTGCAGGTACTGCGTCTGCGAGGCGTGCTTGAGGTCGGTGTTCTCCAGGATGTTCAGCGCCTCGCCGACGGTGGTGCCGCCGGAGGAGGACGGCGCCATCCCGTACACGTCGAGCCCCCGGTAGGAGACCTCGGTGGGCTTGCGGAAGACCGTGCGGTAGCCGGCGAGGTCGCGGGTGGTGAGGTCGCCGGGGCGCACGACGCGTGTGCTGCCGGGCCTGACGGGCGGGGTGCGCACGGTGCGCACGATGTCCTTGCCGAGGTCCCCGTGGTAGAGCAGTCCGATGCCCTGGCGCCCCAACTTCTCGTAGGTGCGGGCCAGATCGGGGTTCTTCAGGGTGGATCCCACGGCGGGCGGGCGGCCGCCCGGCAGGAACAGCTTCGCCGTGTCGGGGAAGTCTGCGAAGCGCGCCGCGTTGGACGCGGTCTGCGACCTGAAGGTGTCGTCGACGGTGAAGCCGTCCTTGGCGAGGTGTTCGGCGGGCCTCAGGACCTGCCCCAGTGGCCTGCTGCCCCAGGCGCGCAGGGCGCTGTCCCAGGTGGCGGCGGTGCCGGGCGCGCCGACGCTGCGGCCGCTCGTGACGGCGTCGTCGAACGGCAGCGGCTTGCCGTTCTCGTCGAGGAAGAGTGAGGAGTCGGCGGAGGCGGGCGCCGTCTCCCGGCCGTCCACGGTGTGGACCGTGCGGGTCCTCGCGTCGTAGTAGACGAAGTAGCCGCCCCCGCCGATGCCGGCCGAGTAGGGCTCGGTGACGCCGAGCGCGGCGGCGGTCGCGACGGCGGCGTCCACGGCGTTCCCGCCCGACTTGAGGACCTGGAGGCCGGCCGCAGAGGCGTCCGCGTCCACGCTGGCCACCGCTCCCCCGTAGCCGGTGGCGACCGGGGTCTTGGCGGGCGCGCGCGGGGCGTCGCGTGCGGACGGCGGCGCGGCGGCGCCCGCGGTGAGCAGGGCGGCGGCCACGGCGAGGACCGAGACATTGCGTGCGGTGGAGCGGCGCATCCGTACCTCCGTACCCGGTGGGTGATCGGTCCGGGAAGCGTAGCCCGCGGTCCCACTTCTCGTCAGGAACACGTCACTCCGGGGCAGGGGGCACCGGGAAACGCCGGGGAGGGGGAAAGAGAGCGGGCCCCCGCCGCGCACGTACGCGGTGGGGGCCCGCTCCACGCCGAGCACCACCCGGCCGTCCCGCAGCTGACCTTCTCCCCTGAACAGAGAAGTGATCTCCGGCTGCCGTCAGGACCGGGCCGCTGCCCCTGAGCTACCGCGCGCCTCGCAGCAGCGTCCCTGGTGCGGCCGGGGCGCTGCCCTCGGCCGCCGGTCCCGGCAGGGGCGAAGCACCCGCCCCGGGACCGCTCGTCCGGATCGCGCCGGGCTCCCGTGCCCCGGGAACGCTCCCCGGGCACCGGACCACGCTCGCGGATCCGGCCCGTCCCAGACGAGAGACCCTAGTCGAGATCGAGCCCGGAGGTCCTGCTCTGCGCGGATGCGGCTCGATCAACGGTTCGACGGCCATACGCTGCCCTACCCCATTCTCGGCTCTGTCGAGGTCAGCGCAAACTATCCACGCACCCAAGGGACTTCGAGGACGACACGCATAAATCCGGCATAAGCGTTATTTACTGCCAGTTCTCGACAGTTCGCCCATTCGGGATGTCATGCCTCCGCGGCCTCCGCGTAGACCTGGGCGAGTTCGGGGGCGCCACCGACCGCCCACTCGATGCCGGACTCCACGACCTGCACCTCGCGGCCCGACGCGAGCCGCACCACGGGCTGCCCGGTGGGCCAGATGTGCCACCGCGCGCCCGGGACCGTACGGACGATCACCGAGCCGAGGTAGAGGCCCGCGTCGTTGCCGAGCCACGGCAGCTCCTCCGGGTCCTCGCGCCACAGCGGGGGCAGCTGGTCGAGCGCGGAGAGCGAGTCGACCGAGTCGTCGAGCCGCAGGCCGAGGCGCATCGCACGCACCCGCAGCAGTTCGCACTCGGAGAGCAGCTCGGTGATCCCCTCCTGTTCACGGGCGGCGGCGGCCGGCGACGACACGTCGTCCTCGTCGCGCCGCCTGTTGCGCCATGTGTCCAGAAAGGGAATATTCATACCGCCAGCGTGCCACCCGGACAGGGGCCGCACCACAGGACGCGCTGGGCGGGTTCCGGACTGTGAGACGGCTGTGCGACCGTCCGGGGGGCCCGGCCGGGCCCCCCGGTTCCGCCGTCAGGCCGCGGCCTGCGCCCCGGACGCCTCCAGGGCGAGAACGGCGAAGGTCGCGAGCCAGTGGTCCGTGGTGAAGTCGCCAGAGCCGAGCGCGGAGAGCCCCGCCGCCAGATGGGCGTCAGCCGTGTCGCGCAGCAGCCCGGAGCGCGCGTCGCCCAACGCGTCCGCCAGGGCGTAGAGGGCGGCGGCCCGGCTGAAGCAGAGGCCGTGCAGATGGCCGATCTGGCCGTCGGCCGGGTCGGTGACCTCCGGCGGCGCGAGGAGCAGCCGCTCCCCCGACTCGGCCGCCGCCGTCAGCTCGGGCAGCAGGCGCGCCGTCCAGGCAGCGAACTCGCCGGGCGCGGCGACCCGGCGCATCGCGTCCGCCTCCGTCAGCAGCGGCGAGAGGAAGTCCTGCCCTGACGGCTCCCAGCGCAGCGCGCCGCCGTGGTCGCCCTCGAACCACTCCCGCAGCTTCGCGCGGACCGGTTCGACCAGGTGGGGCACTCCGGCGCGGTCCGCGCTGTCGAGCACCAGGCCGAGGGCGAAGGCGCTGTTGCCGTGCACGCCGTGCCGCACCGGGTAACGGGCCTTGGGCAGCCAGGCAAGCACCAGGTCGGCGACAGCACGGGCGGCCGGCGCGAGCGCGGCGTACCAGCGCCCGTCGGCGCTCTCGGCGCTCTCGGCGGTGAGCATCAGCAGCCAGGCCCAGCCGTAGGGGCGCTCGAAGGAGGGGTTCGCCCTGAGGTAGGCGGCCTCCGCGGCCAGCGCCTCGGGGGTGAGGTGCGCGTCCAGCGCCTCGGTGACCGCCGCGGCCTCGGCCGCCGCGAGCGGGTAGCGGTTCAGCAGGCGCAGCGCGAGCCAGTGCATGTGCACCGCGGAGTGCCAGTCGTAGGCCCCGTAGAAGGCCGGGTGGTACGCCCGGGGCGCGACCGGCTCGTCGGGGCCCGCGAGCAGGTGCGCGGGGAAGTTCGGGTACTCGCGGGTGACGTTGGCGACGGCGAGCCGCGCGAACGTGTCGGCGTACGAGGCGAGCGCGGCGCGCGGGGCGGCGCCCGCGGCCTCGGGCGAGGCGGTCAATGCGTCGCTCCTTCCGGGACCCCCAGGTCCGTGGTGGTACGTGCGGCGGTCTCGACGATCACGGCGAGGCCGCGCGCGATGTCCTGGACGGACATGGACGGTTCGGCCTTGCCGACGACCTGCTCGGGCGCGTACGGGACGTGCACGAAGCCGCCGCGCAGTCCCGGCCGCTCGGTGGCGATGAGGTGGGCGAGGCCGTAGAAGACGTGGTTGCACAGGAAGTTGCCCGCGGTCCCGGAGACCGAGGCGGGCAGACCCGCCTCGCGCACCGCCGCGACGCACGCCTTGACCGGCAGGGAGGAGAGGTAGGCGACAGGGCCGCCGGGCACGATCGGCTCGTCCACCGGCTGGTTGCCCGCGTTGTCGGGGATGCGGGCGTCGTCCACGTTGACGGCGACGCGCTCGACGCTGAGGCCGGTCCTGCCGCCCGCCTGGCCCGCGCACAGGACCAGGTCGGGGCCGGTGTCGGCGACGGCGGCGCGCAACTCCGCGATGGCCTTCCCGTAGACGCAGCTGAGGCGGACCGCGGTGGTGTCGAACCCGCAGGGGCGGGCCTCGGCGACCAGCCGCGCCGCGGACCACGAGGGGTTCACGCCCTCTCCGCCGAACGGTTCGAAGCCGGTGATCAGGACTTTCATGGGTGCTCCGTCCGAGCGGTCAGAACGCGAAGAAGTAGATGATGAAGATGTTGCAGACGAGCAGCACGATCGCGGTCGGGGCCTGCACCTTGATCGGCCCGTACTGGTCCTTGAGTTCGAGCAGGGCGGCCGGCACGAGGTTGAAGTTGGCCGCCATCGGCGTGCAGAGCGTGCCGCAGAACCCGGCGAGCATGCCGACGGCCATGACCGCCGCGGCGTTGCCGTGCAGGTGCTCGACGAGGACGGGCCAGCCCACGGCGGCCGTCATCACGGGGAAGGCGGCGAACGCGTTGCCCATGATCACGGTGAAGACGAACATGCCGACGCAGTAGAGGGCCACGGCCGCGAGGACCTGCCCGTTCGGCAGGATCTTCTCGGTGACCTTGCCGACCTGCGTCCCCACGCCCGCCGCCTGGAAGATGGCGCCGAGCACCGCGAGCAGCTGCGGCAGCAGCAGGGCCCAGCCCATGGACTCCAGCATGCCGCGGCCCGCGTGGACGGGTACGGAGATCCGGGGCTCGCGCAGCACCCACATGCCGACGATCAGCGCGACGACCGAGCCGACGCCGAGGCCGAGGATGGTCTCGTTGCCCTTCTCGAAGACCACGTGGCCGCCGAAGTGGAACTTCGGGATCACGACGGCGCAGATCACCGCGACGACCGGGATGGTCAGGGCGGGGACGAACAGCTTGCTGCCGAAGCGCCTGGCGAGTTCGGTCCGCTGCTTCTCGTCGGTCGTCTTCGGAGTGCCCTTGCCGACGAGGTTGAAGCCGCCGAGGCAGATCAGCACGAGGACGGCGACGCCGAGGGGTTCGGAGGGGAGGGTCTTGTCGACGACCCAGGAGCTGTAGAAGAAAGTGACGCCGAGGAGCGTCCAGAAGGTGCCCGAGGTGAGGCGTCTGGCGTTGGTGCGGTCCGTCAGCGTCTGGAGGCCCATGACGATGAAGACGGCGCCGACCAGCCAGTAGAACCATTCAGCCTTGATCATTTCGCCGACTCCTCGACGTCGAGCTCGGCGTTGGCGACGACCAGCTCGCGTTCGAGCGTGCGGTCGAAGCGCAGCAGCCTGGCGCCGTGGACGAGGAAGGCGCAGATCGCGCTGGGTATCGCCCACAGCGCGAGGTCGAGCGGTTCCAGGTGCGCGTGGTACGTGGCGTCGACCAGGCCGGTGATCAGCAGGATGGAGCCGATGGCCAGGAAGATGTCCTCCCCGAAGAACACGCCGACCGTGTCCGCGCCCGCCGCGTGCGAGCGGACCTTGTCGCGGATCGCGCGGGGCAGCGGGCGCCCGCCGTTCTTGCGCTCGGCGGCCGCCTCGGCCATCGGCGCGATCATCGGCCGGACGCTCTGCGCGGGCCCGCCGATGGTCTGGAGGCCGACCGCCGCGGTCAGCTGGCGCAGCAGCAGGTAGAGCGTGAGGAAGCGGCCCGTGGTGAGGCTGCCGAGCTTCCCGATGAGCGTACGGGCCTGCTGCTGGAGGCCGTTGCGCTCCAGCAGCCCGATGACGGGCAGGGTGATGGCGAAAATCGTCACGGAGCGGCTTGAGGCGAAGCTCTCGCCGAACGTCTTGAGGATCTCGTCGGGAGAGAGCTTGCCGAGCACTCCGGTGACGATCCCGGCGACTCCGACGACCAGCAGAGGGTTGCGCCTCGTGGCGAATCCGAGGATCACCACGAGGACACCGAGCAGAACGATCATGTGCTCTCGGCCTTCCGTACAGGGGTTGCGCGACGGCGGCGCGGACCGGGGGGTGTGCACGGAGGCTAGATGATTGTTGAACGATCCGACAAGGGTAGAGGGACCACAGGTTTTCCGCGCTCCTCGCGCCCGCACGGCCCCCGCCGGTCCCCGCGGGGGCCGGCCGTCAGTCCGGCAGGCCCGCGGGCTCGGGGTACGCCTCGGCCAACTGCCTTCTGGAGTCCTCCAGATAGAAACCGAGCATGCGCTCGGCACCGTCCGCGTCACCGGAGGCGAGCGCGGTGAGGAGTTCGCGGTTGCGGGTGAGGTACGGCTCGTGGAAGCGGCGCGGATCATCCATGATGTGGAATGCCAGGCGCAGTTCCGCGAGGACGCCGCGCATCAGGTCGTCGAGCCGCTCGCTGCCCGCGAGCCCCGCGACGGCCTGGTGGAAGTGGATGTTCGCGGTGCCGCAGGCGGCCCAGTCGCCGGCCTCGGCGGCGGCGCGGCCCGCCTCGACCGCGCCCTCGACGTCGTCGAGCGGTGCGGGACGCGCGCCGTGCGCCCGTACGGCCGCGCACTCGACCACCTGGCGCACCCGGTAGATGTCCGCGATGTCGGCGGCCGTGAGCACCCGCACGAAGGTGCCCCTGTTGAGCCGGTGCACCAGCAGCCGCTCGTGGGTGAGCAGGCGGAACGCCTCGCGCAGCGTGTTGCGGGAGATGCCGAGCGCCTGCCCGATCCGCTCCTCCGACAGGCGGCTGCCCGGCGGGAAGGAGCCCTGGGCGATGCGCTCGCGCAGTATCGCGGCCACCCGCTCCGCCGTGCTCTTGCGGCTCAGCAGCCTGCGGTCGGCGAGCAGTCCGGTCAGACCGGGACCGAGGTCGGCGCTCATGCGGATCTTCCCCCCTGGGCGGACAGGTCGGCCCGTTGCAGCCGGGTTACCGGAACGAAACACTATCCCCAGGGAGGATCGTTGAACAATTGTTTCGAGGAGGTTACGGCCGGATTCCCCACGCCGCGCGGCCCCTGGACGGCCCCTCAGACGTCGAGGTCCACCACGACCGGGGCGTGGTCCGACGCGCCCTTGCCCTTGCGCTCCTCGCGATCCACATAGCTGTCCTTGACCGCGGAGGCGAACGCCGCGTTCCCGTACACGAGGTCGATGCGCATGCCGCGGTTCTTGGGGAAGCCGAGCTGCCGGTAGTCCCAGTACGTGAACGGGTGGTCGTACTTGAGCGGGCGGGGCACCACGTCGCTCAGGCCCGTCCCGCGCAGCCCGGCGAGTGCGGCGCGCTCGGGCTCGGTGACATGGGTGGCGCCGTCGAAGGCCGAGCGGTCCCAGACGTCCTCGTCCGCGGGCGCGATGTTGAAGTCGCCGAGGACGGCGAAGGGCCGGGCCGCCGCCGCGTCGGCCGCGACCGCGTCCTTGAGCGCCGCGAGCCACCGCAGCTTGTACGCGTAGTGGTCGTGGCCGACCTCGCGGCCGTTGGGCACGTAGACCGACCAGACGCGGACGGGTCCGCAGGTCGCGCTGACGGCGCGGGGCTCCGCCACGCCCTCGTACTCCGGGCCGCCGGGCAGGCCGCGCACCACGTCGGCGAGGCCGGCGCGGGAGAGCACCGCCACCCCGTTCCACCTGCCGGTGGCGTGGACGGCGCACTCGTACCCCGCGGCGCTCAGCTCGGCCACCGGGAACTGCTCCTCGGTGGTCTTGGCCTCCTGGAGGCAGAGCACGTCCGTGCCGCTGCTCTCCAGCCAGGCGAGCAGCCGCGGCAGCCGGGCAGTGACCGAGTTGACGTTCCACGTGGCGATGCGCATGCCCACCACTGTAATCGGCGGTCTGGGGCCCTCCGCCTGGATCAGGGAGCGGGGGCCGGCGCCTGGAGGGTGCCCCGGCCACTGGCCGGGAAGGTGCCGGGGCACGCGAGCCCGGCATGATCCACACGGCAGGCCCCAGTACAGTCAGATCTCCGGCGAGCCGCCGGACGCCAGCCGCAGGTGCCCGGTCCCGCCGAGCGCTCCGAACGGCCCGTCGCAGGTGGGCCGCGCGAGGTCGCGCAGCAGCGCGCCGTGCACGTCCACCGCGCGTCCTGGCGCCACCTCGCGGAGGTAGTCGATCACGTCGGCGATCCGGTTCCACGGCGCCGTCACCGGCACCATCAGCGTCTCGACCGGCGTCCCCGGCACGGTGAGGACGCCGCCCGGGTGGAAGACCCTCCCGTCCACCAGATAGCCGGAGTTGGCGATCCGGCGGATGTCGGGGTGGATCACCGCGTGCAGTTCGCCGTGGACCCGGACGCCGAAGCCGGCCGCGCTGAACGCGTCGCCGTGGCCGACCGCGTGCACCCGGCCGGGGAACGCCGCGGCGGCCCGGTCCGTGACGCTGCGGGGCGCCCACAGCAGTGCGGCGGGGTTGGCGCCGAGCCCCGCGCGCAGCCGCCCCTCGTCGAAGTGGTCCGGGTGCTCGTGGGTGACGAGGATCGCGTCGGCGCCGACCGCGGCGTCGTCCTCGCTGTAGCCGCCCGGGTCGAGGACGAGGGTGCGCCCGTCCTTCTCCCGCCGTACGCACGCGTGCTTGCGCTTGGTGAACCTCACGACCGGCCGCACGACCGGCCGCCACCCTCTGCCGTCGCGTCCGCCGCGCCCGCGCCGGAGCGCGGCCCCCCGCGCGGGCGGGGCCGCGGGGGCCCGCAGCCATCGTCCTACTCCTGCGGCGTGGTCTCCTCCCGGATCACCGCGCCCGCGACCTGGAAGGCCGTGTTCGCCGCAGGGACACCGCAGTAGACCGCGGTCTGGAGGAGCACTTCCTTGATCTCGTCGGGGCTGAGGCCGTTGCGCAGGGCGGCCCTGGTGTGGAATGTCAGCTCGTCGAAGTGGCGGCCCGCGACGAGTGCCGTCAGCGTGATCACGCTGCGGGTCCTGCGGTCGAGGCCGTCCCGCGTCCAGATCTCGCCCCAGGCGTAGCGGGTGATGAACTGCTGGAAGTCCTCGGTGAAGCCGTCGGTGGCGGCGGCCGACCGGTCCACGTGGTCGTCGCCGAGCACCTCCCTGCGCACCCGCATGCCCGCGTCGTAGCGGTCGGGGGCCGCGGCGGGCCCGGCGGCGGCCGGGCCGGTCGGCTCCGCGCGTACCGGTCCCGCGTCGGCTGCGGCGTCCTGGGGCCCGTCGGCGGCCGGCTCGACGGGAGCCGCCGGAGGCGGTACCGAGGGGCCCGCGGGTGGCTCGGGGGTTCCGGGGACCTCAGCGGCACCGGGGACCCCAGGGGCTCCGGGAACCACCGGGACGGAAGGCGCCACCTGGACTCCCGGGGCCGGCGGGACGGCCTGGGCCCCCGGGGCGGAGGGTCCGAGCGGAGTCTTCTGGGCGGAGGGGGCGAGCGGGGCGGAGGGTGCCGCCTGGGCGGCAGGGGCCGCCTGGCCCGCCGCCGCGGACGGCCCCGCCGGGGGCGCCGCGGGCGGGCCCGAGGGCAGCCGCTCCGGCAGGATCGTGATGCCGGTCGAGGTGTCCGAGGGGTTGTACCAGGCGGTGGAGAAGTGGTGCGTGAGCAGGTCCGTGACCGCGGCGGGCTGCTCGACGGGCGCCAGGTGGGAGGCGCCGGGGACCAGCGCGAGGCGTGCGTCCGGTATCCCCGCGACCAGGGTCCGCGCCTCGGCGGGTCCGGTGACCTGGTCCTCGGCCCCGACCAGTACGAGCGTCGGCACGGTGATCCGGCCGAGCTCGGCGCGGATGTCGAAGGACGCGAGCGCCTCACAGGCCGCGATGTAGCAGGCGGGGTCCGTGGTACGCACCATCTGGACCGCCCACTCGACGATGGCGGGCTGCGCGGCGGCGAAGGCGGGCGTGAACCAGCGCTCCGGCGCGCTGCGCGCCATGGGTTCCAGGCCGTTGGCCCGGACGATCACCCCGCGCTGGCGGAACTCGTCGGCGGTGCCGAACCGGGGCGAGGCTGCGACCAGCGCGAGCGACGCGACGCGGTCGGGCCTGCGCAGCGCGAGCTCGGTGCCGACCGCGGCGCCCAGGGCGCAGCCCGCGTAGCCGAAGCGCTGGATGCCGAGGCCGTCCAGCGTGTCCACGAGGCGCTGCGCCAGGTCGGGCACGGAGGCGGCGGGCACGGCGGGCGCTCCGCCGTGCCCCGGCAGGTCGAAGCGCACCACGCACCACTGCTTGGCCAGCTCCGGGACCTGCCGGTCCCACATGTGCCAGGTCGTGCCGAGGGAGGGCCCGAGGACCAGGGCGGGAGCGTCTTTGGGCCCGTCGACGCGGTACTGAAGGGTGTTCGGTGGTGTCTCGCTCACCCGGCTGACCCTCTCATCCATCACGAAAACTCACATGGCCGGGCCGAACCTAGCAGCTCCGGCTTTTCGCACCGAGGCCAGTCCTGCGCCCGCGACCGCGGCGGGGAGGACCTGTGCGAGGTGTGCGGAGATCTTGCGCCCCGGTGTCCACGCGCCGTCCGCGCGGGCCTGCACGCCCCGGCCTCGGACCGCCCCCTGGGGTCGGAGAGCCCCGCGTTGATGCCGACGAGCCGGTCGAGGCCGGCAGGGTTCTCGGGCGGGCTGACGGTGGGCAGGACGGGCGGGTTGCGCCGCGTGGTCGTGCCGACCTCCTCGTACCGCACCCGGTCGCTGCGGTCGGCGAGCGGCCGGAAGTACGGAAGTACGGGACCGTGCGGTGGCACCGGGCGAGGAAGCCGTCCGTGCCGGTCGGCGTGCCGAAGTACTCCGCGGGGGCGGGGACCGGCCCCGCGGGGCGACCGGTCGCGGCCTCCAGCGGTCCGGCCGGCGGCAGGCCGGCGCCGAACGCGATGTGTCTGCCGCCTGGGACACGCGGCCACGGATCGCCCTGGACTCCAGACGCACCACACATCGCGGCGACACTCGGCCCCGCCCGGGGGGCCTCGGCCGACGCCCCGTCACCTCACCTTCTCTGCTTGCAGGTCGAGTCGGCGGGAGACTCAGGGCGTCAGGACCACCTTGCCCGCGACGGTGCCGGACTCCGCCAGGCTGAGGGCCTCCGCGACGCGGGCCAGGGGGAGCCTGGCGGCGATGCGGGGGACGACCTCGCCGCGCGCGACGGCGTCGAGTACCTGGGTGAGGTCGGCGTGGAAGCGGGCACGGAAGCGGTCCCTGCGCAGGGAGCGGCCGGCCCAGATGTTGTAGAAGTGGGCGCGGCGGCCGTTGGGCAGGGCGTTCCAGAGCGAGGTGCGGGCGAGGATCTTCATCACGGGCCACTGCTTGGAGCCCGTGTCGTCGCGGGTGGAGGCGCTGCCGTAGGAGACGAGGGTGCCGCCGGGTGCGAGCAGGCGCCAGGAGTCGAGGACGCTGCGCCCGCCGATGTGGTCGAAGACGGCGTCCACACCGCCGGGCGCCAGCTTCCTGACCTCGGCCGCCACGTCGCCCGCGCGGTAGTCGACCGGCCGCACCCCGAGCCCGCGCAGGGCGTCGTGGTGGCGGGCCGAGGCCGTGCCGATCACCTGGACGCCCGCCGCGCGGGCCAGCTGGACGAGCACCGTGCCCACCCCGCCGCTCGCGCCGTGCACCAGGACGGTCGTCCCGGCGCGCACCCGGGCCGTGCGGTGCAGCATCTGCCAGGCGGTGACGCCGTTGACCACCACGGCCTCCGCCTGCGCGGCGCCGACCCCGTCGGGCACGGGCACGGCGTCGGCCGCGTCGACGCGGATGCGGCTGGCCCAGCCGCCGACCTTGAGCAGGACGGCGACCCGGCGGCCGACGAGGGAGGGGTCGACGCCCTGGCCCGTGGTGAGCACGCGGCCCACCGCGTCGTAGCCCGGCACGAACGGGAAGGGCGGCTGGTCGAAGTAGCGGCCGCGGCGCATCTGCTGCTCGGCGAAGGAGACGCCGCTGGCCTCCATGGCGAGCACCAGCTGCCCTGGACCCGCCTCCGGCGCGGTCGCGGTGCGCACTTCCAGGCCCTGCGGCTCCACGATCCCCGGCAGGACGACCTCGACCAGGCGTTCGCTCTCCATGACGCTCCTCCTTCTCGGTGTGCCGCGCCGGAGGCCGGGCGGCGGGACGCTGTCGCGTTCGTTAGACGTTATAACGTCCAGCCTCTGCGAGAGTCAAGAAGAGCAGTGATACCTTCTAACAGGACGGTGCAGGCATCGAGAAGGGAGGCGGACGTGGCCGCCGCGGACACGAGCAGCCCACGGGAGCGCTACCGCGCCCAGGTCAGGGAGGAGATCAAGGAGCACGCCCGAGAGCAGATCGCGACGGCCGGGGCCTCCGCTCTCTCCCTCAACGCCATCTCCAAGCGGATGGGCATGAGCGGGCCCGCCCTCTACCGGTACTTCGCCAGCCGGGACGCGCTCATCACCGAGCTGGTCAAGGACGCCTACCGCAGCCTCGCCGGCACCTTCCACGACTGCGCGGCGGCCGGCGGGGACCTGCCCGCGCTGGCACGGGCCCTGCGGGACTGGGCCTTGGCGGACCCGCACCGGTACTTCCTGGTGTACGGCACGCCCGTACCCGGCTACCGCGCGCCCGAGGACACCACCCTGATCGCCGCGGAGATCATGTCCGTGCTGCTGGCCGCCTGCGCCGCCGAGGACGCGCCCGACGCCGCGGCGGCCGGCCTCGACGAGCACCTCGCACAGCACAGGACGTGGGCCGAGGACCCGGCGGACCCGCCGGCCAGGCTGCGCCGCGCCCTGCTGTGCTGGACCCGGCTGCACGGCGTCCTGTCGCTCGAACTCGCCGGCCACTTCACCGGCATGGGCCTCGACCCGTCGGTCCTCTACGACGCCGAGGTGCGGTCGCTCGCCGCCCGCTGACGGCCCCCCGGGGCTACGGCTTGGCCGTCGACACCGCGTAGACGCGGGGCGTCGCGGGGTCCGACAGGTCCACGACGACGTCCACGGTGGGCAGGGGCGGCTTCTGCTTCAGCACGAGCCCCGCCCACAGGTGGCCGGGGACCGAGAAGTCCCACTTGGCGATCTTCTGGTCCCGGGCCGAGATGGTCACCGCGCCGGGACGCAGGGCCGCGCGGTCGGTGCCCATCTGGTTGAGGAAGGTGTCGAGCCGGCCCGAGGTCACGTCGAACTGCGTGTACAGGCGGCTGTTCTTCCAGTTGTTCGTCTCGTAGTAGCGCACCTTCGTGGCACCCGCGGGGATCGGCAGGTCGTAGATCCGCTTGCGGAACCCCGCGGGCCTTATCGGCTGGAGGCCGGTCGCCGCGGCCTCCGCCTCGCTCTTGCGGCCGCTGTCCCTGCTCTGCTCCGCGGCGATCGCCAGATAGCCAGCGGGCACGCCGACGAGCAGCACGATCACCACGAGGGTCAGCAAGCGCCTGCGGTTGCGGTGGCGGCGGTCCTCCGGCGGCTTGCCGCCGCCTTGGAGGGGCGGCGCGGCGGTGGGCTCGGACGGCGGGGTCATGACGGCGGTTCCTGCTCCGAGGTGGTCGTGCGGGTGCTCCTGATGGCCTGGGCGTACCGCTCGTAGCGCTCGTGCCGCTCGGCGCGGCGGCGGTTGGCGCGCCGGAAGCGGCGCGCGACCAGCCGCGCCAGGTCGGCGGCGCCGACCATGCCCGCCTCAGGGCCGAGCTGCGCCTTGACGATACGGGCCTCCGGCCGGTACCCGCGGCCGGTGAGCTGCCGGCGGAAGGCGTCCCGCGCGGGCCCGATGAGCAGGTCGTCCGCGGCGCTGACGCCGCCGCCGATGGCGAAGCAGGAGGGGTCGAGGGCGGCGGCGAGGTTGGCGATGCCGACGCCGAGCCACTGCCCGATGTCCTGGAACAGCTCGATGCACATCGCGTCGCCCTCGCGGGCCAGCTCGGTGATCAGCGGTCCGGTGATCTCGTGGACGTTGCCCTTGACGCGCTCGATGATGTTGTACGCGACGGGCGAGTCCGCGGCGGCCAGCTCCCTGGCCTCCCGCACCAGCGCGTTGCCCGAGCTGTACTGCTCCCAGCAGCCGCGGTTGCCGCAGGGGCAGCGGTGCCCGCCCGGCACGACCTGCATATGGCCGAACTCGCCCGCCACCCCGTACTTGCCGCGCTTGACGCGGCCGTCCTCCAGGATGGCGCCGCCGATGCCCGTGCCGAGGGTGATCATGACGAGGTGGTCCTCGCCGCGCCCGGCGCCGAAGCGCCACTCGGCCCAGGCCGCCGTGTTGGCGTCGTTGTCGACCATGACGGGGACGGCGAGCCGGGCGGCGAGCGCGTCGCGCAGCGGCTCGTCGCGCCAGGCGAGGTGCGGCGCGAACAGCACCCGGGAGCGGTCGGCGTCCACCCAGCCCGCCGCGCCGATCCCCACCGCGTGCACGTCGTGCCGGTCGGAGAGGTCGAGTACCAGCTCGACGATGGTGTCCTCGACGACCTTGGGGCTCTTGGACTTGTCGGGGGTCTCCGTGCGCAGGTGCTCAAGGATGGTGCCGTCCGCGTCGACGACCCCGGCCATCACCTTCGTACCGCCGATGTCGATGCCGACGGTCGGTACGCGGGGGGCGCTGAGGTGGGAGCGGCGCTCGCGGGTGCCGACCGTGCGCAGCACGGTGGCCCTCGCGGTGGAGCGGTGGGCGAGGTCGCGGTACGTGCTCACCGGGCCGCTCCCCCCGCCGTCGAGATCGAGGCCGGGGGCGGCGGGGCGGTCGCGTTCCGGCGCGTGGCGTGGTGGGGGTGCCGGCGGCCGGGCCGTGGCCTGGTTGCTCGCACGAGTCGTGTCGTCCCTGCGGGGTCGGGGCCCTGCCCGGTGGCGGGCAGCGCGGCGGACGGCGCCCGCCACCGGCGATTGTGCCATCTGGCGTGTAGGGGCCGCGTGTGCGGCGTTTACCTGCCGTCCGCCGGCGGGCCGCCCGGCGTGCCGGGCACGGGGGCGCGCTCCAGCTCGTGGCTGAGTTCCTCCAGCTCGGAGCCGCCCGCCATCTGCCGGATCAGCTCGTCGAGGCCGATCTCCTCCTTGGTGTGGCTGCCCGCCATGGCGCCGCGTTTGAGCAGCACGAAGCGGTCGCCGACGAGGTAGGCGTGGTGCGGGTTGTGGGTGATCAGGACCACGCCGAGGCCCTGGTCACGAGCGGCGGCCACGTACTTGAGCACCACGCCCGACTGCTTGACGCCGAGCGCCGCGGTCGGCTCGTCGAGCACGAGGACCTTGGCGCCGAAGTACACGGCGCGCGCGATGGCGACGCACTGCCGCTCGCCGCCCGAGAGGGTGCCGATGGGCTGGTCCACGTCGCGCAGGTCGATGCCCATGCGCAGCAGCTCGGCGCGGGTGGTCTCGCGCATCAGGCCGACGTCGAGCCTGCGCAGCGGCCCGCGGCCCCTGGTGGGCTCGGAGCCGAGGAAGAAGTTGCGCCAGACGGGCATCAGCGCGACGACGGCGAGGTCCTGGTAGACGGTGGCGATGCCGCGGTCGAGCGCCTCGCGCGGCGAGGCGAGCACGGTGGGTTCGCCCTCGACGAACAGGGACCCGCCGTCGTGCTGGTGCAGCCCCGCGATGATCTTGATGAGGGTGGACTTGCCCGCGCCGTTGTCGCCGAGCACGCAGGTGATCTCGCCGGGGTGGACCTCCAGCGAGACGCCTTCGAGCGCGCGGATGTTGCCGTAGTACTTGCTGACGCCGTCCAGCTCGACGAGCGGGGTGCGCCCGCCGGTGCGCGCGGGGGTGACGTCCTCGGGCGGCTCGATCATGACCGTGACTCCTCAGCGCGCCTGCGGACCCACGTGTTGAGCAGGGTCGCGAGCAGCAGCATGGCTCCAACGAAGAACTTGAACCAGTCGGGGTTCCACTCGGCGAAGACGATGCCCTTGTTGGTCATGCCGAAGATGAGGGCGCCCACGGCCGAGCCGACCGCCGAGCCGTAGCCGCCGGTGATCAGGCAGCCGCCGATGACGGCGGCGATGATGTAGATCAGCTCGTTGCCCACGCCCTCGCCCGACTGCACCGCGTCGAACGAGAACAGCAGGTTCTGCCCGGTGACCCAGGCGCCGAAGCCGACGCCCATGTACAGCAGGATCTTGGTGCGCTTGACGGGCACGCCGACCGCACGCGCCATGTCGGCGTTGCCGCCCGCGGCGAAGATCCAGTTCCCGAAGCGGGTGCGCAGCAGGATCCAGGTGGCGACGGCGACCATCACGAGCCACCACAGGATGGTGACCTTGAGGTCCATGCCGCCGACCGTCCAGGTGGCGGCGAAGACCTGGTGCGCGGAGGAGAAGCCCCACATGTCGCCGATGGTCTTGGTGGAGACGGTGCCGTCGATGAGCTTGGTGAAGCCGAGGTTCAGGCCGGTGAGCATGAGGAACGTGCCGAGCGTGATGATGAAGCTGGGCAGCTTCGTCACGGTGAGCATGAAGCCGTTGAACGCGCCGAGCCCCACGGTGACCAGCAGGGAGACCCCGACGCCCACCCAGACGTTCGCCGTCATCTGGTAGCTGAACATGGAGGAGATCAGCGCCGAGCTGGTCACCATCACACCGGCGGAGAGGTCGAACTCGCCGCCGATCATCAGGAGGGACACCGGCACGGCCATGATGCCGATGGTGGACGCCGCGTACAGCACGGTGGCGAGGCTGGACGCGCGCAGGAAGGAGTCGGCGACGAACGCGAAGAACAGGAAGACGGCGATCGCGCCGACGACGGAGCCGAGCTCGGGCCGTCCCATCAGCTTGCGCAGCGGCGAGGTGCGCAGCAGCCGCTCGTCGCCGCCGGGGGGTCGTACGGAGGGGGCGGTCGCGGTCATCGCGTGCCCCGCTTCGCGTAGGCCTCCAGGGCGGACGCGTCCTTCTCCGTCACGATCTGCGGTCCGGTGAGCACCGGCTTGCCGCCGCCGAGGACGTCGGCGTTGTACTTGTACAGCCACAGCAGGTCGACGGCCTCGTAGCCCTGGAGGTAGGGCTGCTGGTCGACGGCGAAGCCGAGGGCGCCGGACTTGAGCTTGGCTGCGACCTGCTGGTTGAGGTCGAAGGTGTCGATCTCGGCCTTGCTGCCCGCGGTCCGCTTGGCCTGGAGCGCGGCGTCGGCGAAGGGCGCGCCGAGGGTGACGACCGAGTCGATGGAGCTGTCGGCCTGGAGCTTGGCCTCGATGGAGGACTGCACGTCGGGAGTGCTCGTGCCGTCCACGTAGAGGTTCTGGAGCCGACCGGAGAAGGTCTTCTTGGCGCCCGCGCAGCGCTGTTCGAGGCCGACGTTGCCCTGCTCGTGGATCACGCAGAGGGCCTTCTTGCGGTGCTCCTTGTCGAGCTGCTCGCCGACGGCCTCGCCCGCGGTGGTCTCGTCCTGGCCGATGTGGGCGAGCGCGCCGAATGCCTTGGACTGCTCCGCACCCGAGTTGACCGTGATGACCGGTATGCCGGCTCTGGTGGCCTGGGTGACGACCGCCTTCATGGCGTCCGGCTTGGCCAGCGTGACGATCAGGCCGTCGACCTTCTTGTCGATGTACGACTGGACGAGCTGGGCCTGGTCCTGCGCCTGGTCGCTGTGGGCGTAGAGGAACTTCACGTTGTCCTTCACGGCGGCCTGCTCCGCGCCGCTCTGGACGATGTCCCAGAAGGTGTCGCCGTCGGCCGAGTGGGTGACCATGCCGAACGTCCACTTCGGCGTGTTCACCGCGGAGCGGCCGCCCGCCTCGGCCGCCGCCGCGCGCTCCTCCGCGCGCTTGCCGCCGGTGGCACTGCACCCGGCGAGCACGCCGGCCGCGAGGCCGGCAGCGAGCACCGCGCCCGCGGCCCGTCTGAGGGTGCGCCTCCGCCCCCCGAGTCGTACCCCTGTTCGCTTACCTGTCACAACCGTGTGCCCTTCCGAGTGGTCGCTGCTTTTTAGCCGGGGTACGCGGCCCCGTCAATACTTTGCCTGGCCATCTCCCGTTTGCGTGCGCCGGGGCCCGTCGTCACGCGAAGCGTCAGGGCCTGACCAGGAGTTGGAACTCGAACGAGTAGCGCGACGCGCGGTAGACATGGGAGCCGAACTCCACGGCGCGCCCGGTGTCGTCGAAGGTGACCCGTTCCATGGTCAGCAGCGGCGCCCCCGTCTCCTCGCCGAGCAGGACGGCCTCCTCCCCGGTGGCGCGGCGGGCCCCGACGCTCTGGCGGGCGCTGTGCAGCGTGGTCCCGCCCGCCCGCATCAGGCGGTAGAGGCCGGTGGCCTCCAGGTCCGCGCTTGCGCAGTCGACAAGACCGGCGGGCAGGTGGTTGCGCAGGTACGCCATCGGCTCGTCGTGGGCGTACCGCAGCCGTTCGAGCAGCAGCACGTCGGCGCCCTCGGCGACCCCGAGGGCCGCGGCGACCTCGGCGGTCGCGGGCCGCACGGTGTGGCGCAGCACCCGGGTGGCGGGGCGCTGGCCGGCCGCCTCCAGGTCGTCGTAGAGGCTGGAGAGTTCGAGCGGGCGCTTGACCTGGCTGTGCACGACCTGGGTGCCGACGCCGCGGCGGCGCACGAGCAGCCCCTTGTCCACGAGGGACTGGATGGCCTGGCGGACCGTGGGCCGGGAGAGGCCGAGGCGGCCGGCGAGCTCGATCTCGTTGCCGAGCAGGCTGCCGGGGGCGAGCCGCCCGCGTTCGATGGCGGCTTCCAGCTGCTGGGCCAGCTGGTAGTAGAGGGGCACCGGACTGGTACGGTCCACTTCGAGCGGGAGTGGCGCGCCTCTCTGATCGGTCACGCCGCAGAGCGTAGACCCCGGGCCGCGGCCCGGAAACCCGCAGGTCCGATTGTCAGGACACATGCTTGACAGGGCGAACCGGCTGACGACACCTTGGGGCCATGCGCATCGGACTCATCGGCACAGGCCGCATCGGCAGTTTCCACGCGGACGTGCTCAGCCGCCACCGCGAGGTCGGCTCCCTGGTGGTGGCGGACACGGACGCGGCACGCGCGGCGGCCGTAGCGGAGCGTACGGGGGCCACGGCCGCGCCCTCCGTCGACGACGTCTTCCGCTGGGGCGTGGACGCGGTGGTCATCGCGTCGGCCACCTCCTCGCACGCGGAGCTGATCGGGCGGGCCGCCAAGGCGGGGCTGCCCGCGTTCTGCGAGAAGCCGATCGCGCTCGACCTCTCCGGCACGCTCGGCGCGATCCGGGAGGTCGAGGCCGCCGGCACCGTCCTCCAGCTGGGCTTCATGCGCCGCTTCGACGCGGGGTACGCCGCGGCGCGCGACCTCGTGGCGGGCGGCGCCCTGGGCCGGCTGCACACCGTGCGCGCCACCACCTCGGACCCCGCGCCGCCGCCCGCCGCGTACCTGCCGCTCTCCGGCGGCCTCTACCGGGACTGCCTGGTGCACGACTTCGACATCCTGCGCTGGGTGACGGGCCGCGAGGTGACCGAGGTGTACGCGACGGGCTCGGACGCGGGTCCTGCGATGTTCCGCGAGGCCGGGGACGTCAGCACGGCGGCCGCACTGCTCACCCTGGACGACGGCACGCTCGCCACGGCGACCGCGACCCGCTGCAACGGCGCGGGCTACGACGTGCGCATGGAGCTCGCGGGCACCGACGACCAGTTCGCGGTCGGCCTCGACGACCGGACGCCCATCACCTCGACCGAGCCCAAGGGCCCGCCGCGCTGCGAGAACCCCTGGCCCGGCTTCCTCGACCGGTTCGCCCCGGCCTACGAGGCGGAGCTCGACGCGTTCGTCGACGTGGTGCGCGGCGAGCGCGCCAACCCCTGCGACGCCCGCGAGGCCCTGCACGCGCTGCGCATCGCGGAGGCGTGCGAGCGGTCGCGGGCGGAGCACCGCCCGGTGGCGCTGACGGAGATCCCCGAGGTATAGCGCCCAGACGGCACGGCCCGGCGGGCCCGGCAGGCCGCCCACCGGCCTGCCGGGCCCGCCGCTGCCAGCGCAGCGGCGCCCGCCCCCTCGCGGTCCACGGCCCGTGCCCCGCACGGCGGCGCCTGACCGCCGTCGCCCCGTCCGCCGGGCCCGTCCGGTCCGCCGAGGCGGCCTGATCGGCCGGGCCCGCCGCTACCAGCGCAGCGGCAGACGCCGGGTCCCGCGGATCAGCAGCCCCGGCAGCCACTCGGGCCGCTCGGCCGCACGGTCGAGGGCGAGGTCCGGGGCGCGTTCGAGCAGGGTGCCGATGGCGACCTTCGCCTCCAGCCTGGCGAGCGGCGCGCCCAGGCAGAAGTGGATGCCGTGGCCGAACGCCAGGTGCCCCGCGCCGCCCTCGGCCGTCCTGCGGATGTCGAACGTGTCGGGCTCGGCGAAGCGCGCGGGGTCGCGGTCGGCCGAGGCGAGGCCGATGAGCACCGGCTCGCCCGCGGGGATCTCGGTGCCGTCGTAGACCACCGGCTCGCGGGTGAAGCGGAAGGTCGCGTTCTCGACCGGGCCCTCGTAGCGGAGCACCTCCTCGACCGCGCCGTCGAGGAGGCCGGGATCGGCGCGCAGCGCGGCGAGCTGGTCGGGGTGGTCGAGCAGCGCGCGTACGCCGTTGGTGATCAGGTTGACGGTCGTCTCGTGGCCCGCGACCAGCAGGATGAACGCCATCGCGCGCACCTCGGCCGCCGAAAGCCGGTCGTCGCCTTCCGCCTCCGTGCGCAGCAGCGCGGAGAGCAGGTCGTCGCCGGGCTCCGCGTCCCTGCGCCGGCCGATGAGCGCGTCCAGGTAGTCGCGCATGGCCAGCACCGAGTCCCTGGCCAGCTGGGCGTCGGTCGGGGTGACGATCTCGTTGGACCAGGCGCGGAACGCGTCGCGGTCGCCGTCGGGCACGCCGAGCAGCTCGCAGATGACGGTGATGGGCAGGGGGAAGGAGAGGGCGTCCACCAGGTCGCCGCGCCCCGCGGGCAGCATCGCGTCGAGCAGCCGGTCGGTGATCTGCTGCACCCGCGGACGCAGCTGCGCCACGCGCCGCGGGGTGAACTCGCGGGAGACGAGGCGGCGCAGCCTGGTGTGGTCGGGCGGGTCCGAGATCAGCAGGTGGCGGCCCATGATCCGGTCCTCCTCGTCCTGCGCGGGCGAGCTCTTGACCAGCCGGGCGTCGCCGAAGGCGGCCCGGCACTCGTCGTACCCGACGACCAGCCAGAACCGCCAGCCGTCGCCGCCGCGCACCTCGTGCACCGCGCCAAGCTGCCGCAGCCCGGCGTAGTGCGGATAGGGGTTCTCGGTGAAGTCCGCGCCGAGGTCGGCGAGTTCGATCACAGCCATCGCCCCAGCCTACGTCGCGCCGCCCGGTGCGGGGAGGCGGTCGGCCGCGCGGAGGTTTACGGGAACGTAGCGCACCTGTCTGGTTATCGCCGGTGCGGCGTGGTCAAGGACGGCTGGCACAATGAGGTGCATCGGCCCTGGCGGCCGTGTCTGACAGGCGAGTTGCCCGTTGTCCGGGCCCATGGGGACATCACCGCGGATCGTGCCGGACGACATCCGGGAGCGGATCGAGCCGCCGCTGCCCAAGAGGGAACGGCGGTACCACCACCCCGGCCGCCCGCCGTTCCCGGACCGGCAGGCGCAGTGCGGGATCCTGAAGGTGCTGCACACCGAATCCTGTACGTGCTGCACACCGGCATCCGAAGGTCTCGGCGGCTCCGTCCTGTTCGGCAGGGACGTCGTGTCGGCCGCCCGGGTGCGCGAGCTGACGGCGGGCCCGCACGGTCTGCGCGAGCATGTGCTGCTCTCCATCGACGAGGAGGGTGGCGACGTCGACCGCCTGGAGAACCACGGCGGTACGTCGGTGCCGGGCAACCACGCCCTCGGCCGGCTCGACGACCCGGAGCGCACCCGCGAGGCCGCGTGCCAGATCGGCCTCTCGCTGGTGGCGGCCGGCGTCGGCTGGGACCTGGCGCCCGCCGTCGACACCGCGGTCAACCCGCTTTCCCCGAACGGTATCCGCACCCTCGGCAAGGGTTGCGCGCTGGTGGCACGGCACGCGGCGGCCTGGATCGAGGGGCTCCAGGGCGCCGGGGTGAGCGCCTGCGCCAGGCACTTCCCCGGCCACGGCCTCAGCTCGACCGACGCTCACCTCGGCACGCCGGTGGTGGACCTGTCGCGGCAGGAGCTGGTGGACCACTGCCTCGGCCCGTTCCGGGTGGAGGTGCACGGCGACCAGGTCCTGAGGGGGCGCAGGGCTCTGGTCGTACGGCTGGACCCCACGCACTCCCCCGCGCAGGCGGCGCGTCCTGGGGCGTCGAGGAGCCGCTGCGCGCGGCGGGCGTCGAGGTCGAGGCGTCGTCCGTGGCGGGCGACACGTACCACGCCGAGGGCACGATCAGGGCCGGGATCGGGCTCCTCCTGGACGAGTTCGGGGCCGACGCGGACGTGGTGCTGCTGGTGCGCGGCTCGCACCGCCTCCCGTGGCAGCGGCCGGTCCCGGACGAGCTGCTTGAGCGCCACCCGGGCTGCCTGGTGGTCGACATGGGCGTGCCGGGCGACGACTTCGGCGGGTTCCGGGGCTGGGTGCGGACGTTCGGCGCGTCGAAGGTCTGCGCGCGGGCCGCGGTCGACGTGCTGCTCGGCGTCCGGTGACCGGCGGCCTGCGGTGACGGCGCCGGACGTACGGCCGGAACCTGCGGGCGGCGGGCGGCTGTTGACGGACGGACGGTTCGTGACGCCCGACGCGGGGACGGTGGCGGGGTGACTGCTGGTGCGGGGCGGGCGCATCCGGGCGCTCGGCTCGCGAGAGCCGCCCCGCGTGCCGGAGCCGGCGGCGGAGCTTGCGGGGCGGCTGGTGGTGCCCGGGCTCGTGGACCCGCACTGCCACGGCGGTGCGGGGCTCTCCGTCTACACGGGCGACCCGGACGACGTGCGGGCCGCGGCCACGGGCCACCTGGCGCGCGGTACGACGTCGATACCGGCGTCCGGCGCGTCGATCGACCCGCCGGCGACGGCCGAGGCGCCGGCGACGGCCGAGGCGGTGGCGGTGGCGGTGGCGGCGGCGGTGGCGCGGGTGATCGACGACGGCTCCGCGCCGAACCTGGCGGGCATCCACTTCGAGGGTCCGTTCCTCGGGCCGGCGCGGCGCGGCGCGCAGACCCTCGGCGCGCTGCGCGACCCGGACCCGGAGTTGCTCACGCGGCTGCTCGACGCGGCCGACGGGCACGCCGTCTCGATGACGCTCGCGCCCGAACTGCCGGGCGCGGACGAGCTGGTGCGCCGGTTCGCCGGCCGGCTGCTGTTCCGCCTCGGCCACACCGACGCGGACGCGGAGCGCTTCGCGCGGGCCGCGGACCTCGGGGCGCGCGCGGTGACGTACCTGTTCAGCGCGATGACGCCGCTGCACCACCGGGAGCCAGGACCGGTCGCGTCCGCGCTGCTCGACGACGGACCGGTGTGTGAGTTGGTCCTCGACGCGCACCATCTCGCCGACGACACGGTCCGCTTGGCACACCGGCTCGCGGGCCCGGGCCGGCTCGCGCTGGTGACTGACGCGATGCCGGCCGCGGGCACGGCGGACGGCGCGTACGCCTTCGCGGACCGCGAGGTGACCGTCGAGAGCGGGGTGGCACGGCTGCGCGGCAGCGACACGCTCGCCGGTTCCACGCTGTTCGTGGCCGAGGCCCTGCGCCGCGCGGTCCGCGTGGTGGGGCTCCCGCTGCCCGACGCGGTGCGCATGGCCTCCGGCACGTCGGCCCGCCTGTTGGGGCTGCGCGACCGGGGCGAGCTGCGCCCCGGTCTGCGGGCCGACCTGGTGGAACTGGACGCGGGGCTGCGCCCCGCCCGGGTGTGGCTCGCCGGGCAGGCGGTGCCCGCGCCCGGCTGACGGGCCGCCGGGGGGCCGGGCCCGCGCACGGCGGGTCGGCACCCGCCGCTCTCCGGGTCCTGCCACCCGCCGTTCCGCGGTGCCGCACATATATTGACGGCGGAAGGAAACCCCGGTTACGGTCGCGGCGCGCATCCTCCCTCCCCCCGAAGAGAACGGCGGAACGACGGTGAGCACGGTGACGACGACGGCCCGGCCCCGGAACGACGGCACGCCCCTCGAAGCAGTTTCGCTGCACGAGGGCTGGACGCTGCGCCACGAAGGCCGGGCGCTGCCCGCCGAGGTGCCGGGGTGCGTACACACCGACCTGCTCGCCGCGGGCGCCATCCCGGACCCCTTCCTCTCGGCGAACGAGACCGCCGTGGAGTGGGTCGGCCGCAGGGACTGGGTGTACGACACGGTGCTGCCCGCGCGCGCCACCGCGCACGAGCGCACCGACCTGGTCTTCGACGGCCTCGACACGGTCGCGGAGATCACCCTCGGCGGCGAACCCGTCGGCCGGACGGCCAACATGCACCGCGGCTACCGCTTCGACATCACCGGGCACCTCGCGGAGCGGGTGCCGCTCTCGGTGCGCTTCGCCTGCTCGTACGACGCCGCGGAGGCGGTACGGGAACACCTCGGCGCGTCCCCGGAGGCGTACGGAACCGACCCGCGGCCCTTCATCCGCAAGATGGCCTGCGCCTACGGGTGGGACTGGGGCCCGTCCCTGCCGACGGCAGGCATCTGGAAAGACGTGCGGCTCGAACACTGGTCTACGGCGCGGCTGGCGCGGGTGCGCCCGCTGGTCACCGTGGACACCGCCACCGGCACCGGCCGGGTGGAGGCCAGGATCGACGTCGAGCGGACCGGCGCGGGCGCGGGTCTCGCGCTCATCGCGGAGCTGCGGGTGGGCGGCGCGCACGCGGCCGTGGAGTTCGAGGGCGGTACGGCCGCCGTGACCGCCGAGGTCCCGGACGCGGCGCTGTGGTGGCCGCGCGGATACGGCGAACAGCCGCTCTACGACTGCGAGGTGGCCCTGCGTACCGCGGACGGCGCCCCGCTCGGCACCTGGGCGCGGCGGGTCGGCTTCCGCGACGTCGTCGTGGACACCGGCGCCGACGAGCACGGCTCCGGCTTCACCTTCGTGGTCAACGGGGAGCGGATCTTCGCCAGGGGCGTCAACTGGATCCCCGACGACGTCTTCCCCTCCCGGGTCACCGCGGCCCGCTACCGCGAACGGCTCACCCAGGCCGCGCGAGCGGGCGCCGACACCGTACGGGTCTGGGGCGGCGGCATCTTCGAACGCGACGAGTTCTACGACGTCTGCGACGAGTTGGGCCTGATGGTCTGGCAGGACTTCCTCTTCGCCTGCGCGCCCTACCCCGAGGAGCAGCCGCTCCGCGGCGAGGTCGAGGCCGAGGCCAGGGAGAACGTCGCCCGGCTGATGCCGCACCCCAGCCTCGTGCTGTGGAACGGCAACAACGAGAACCTCTGGGGCTTCAGGGACTGGGGGTGGGAGGGGCCGCTCGCCGGGGACTCCTGGGGCGAGGGGTACTACCTGGGGCTGCTGCCGCGCGTCGTGGCCGACACCGACCCCACGCGCGCCTACTGGGCGGGCAGCCCCTGGTCGGGCTCGTGGGAGCACCACCCCAATGACCCGGCGCACGGGGTCGTGCACTCCTGGGACGTGTGGAACACCGCGGACTACACCGACTACCTGGACGACGTACCGCGCTTCGTCGCCGAGTTCGGCTGGCAGGCCCCGCCCGCGTACGCCACGCTGCGCCGTGCCCTGCCGGGCGAGGAGCTCGCGCCCGGCTCCCCGGGCATGCTGCACCACCAGAAGGCCGAGGACGGCGACGGGAAGCTGGAGCGCGGGCTCGCCCGCCACTTCGACGTCCCCACCGACTTCGACACCTGGCACTACCTGACGCAGGTCAACCAGGCGCGGGCGGTCGCCACCGGCGTCGAGCACTGGCGCTCGCACTGGCCGCGCTGCGCGGGGACCATCGTCTGGCAGCTCAACGACTGCTGGCCGGTGACGAGTTGGGCGGCCGTTGACGGCGACGCACGGCCCAAGCCCCTCTGGCACGAACTGCGCCGCCTCTATGCCGACCGGCTGCTCACCGTCCAGCGGCGTGCCGCGGGGCCCGTCGTGTGCGCGGTGAACCAGTCGGCCGGCGCCTGGGACGCCGAGGTGCTGCTGCGCCGGATGTCGGCGGCGGGCGAGGTGCTCGCCGAGGCGCGGGTACGGATCACGGCCGGGCCGCGCGCGGTGGCCGAGTGCGCGGTGCCCCAGGAGCTGCTGCCCGCCGCCGGGTCGGGCACGGAGTATCTGGTGGCGGACGCGGACGGCCTGCGCGCCCTTCACTTCCCCGTGCGCGACCGGGAGTTCGCCTATCCGGAGCCGTCCTACGAGGTGGCGGTCGAGCACCTCGGCGAGGGGTGCGCCGCGGTGCGGGTCACCGCGCGGACGCTGGTGCGTGACCTGCTGCTCCAGGCCGACAGGCTGGCGCCGGGCGCCGCCGCGGACCGGGGCCTTCTCACCCTGCTGCCGGGCGAGAGCGCGACAATCCTGGTGACGGGGTGGGACGCGCCCGACCGCGCGGCGGCCGAGGCGGCGCTGTTCGCGGTGCGCGGGGCGTGAGGGGTGGCGCCTGCGGCGTAAGGGGGGGCGGGGCCCTGGCGCGGGCGCGGCCCGGTTCGCCCGGGGCGGGCGCGCGGCCCGGTTCGCCCTGGAGGGCGGCGCGCCCGCGCCCCTGACCGACGCGGTGCTCCCGGCTCAGCCGGCGAGCGACCGGTGGCGCGCGGCCAGTCGCTCGGCGCCCGCGGGGGTGAGCGAGCCGTACAGGCGCAGCCGCGAGATGCCGCCGTCCGGGAACGTGTCGAGGCGCACGCCGTCGCAGGCCGCGGGCTCGGGCAGCACGAAGCGGTGCACGGCGTCGGGCTGGAGCCGGGTGCGGGGCAGCACCTCGCGCCATGCGCCGTCCGCGCCGTCGCGGACGAGGAGCGCGGCCCAGCCCGCCGCGTTGCCCTTGTAGCAGGCGGTGTCGATCTCGACGGCCCTGATCTCGGCCTGCGCCGCGAGGCGGTAGCGGATCCAGTCGTGTCCCGTGTCGCGCCTGCGCCGGGTCTCCCAGCCCTCGTCCATGGTGGTGGAGCGGCCCGGCGCAAGGGTGTTGGAGCCGGGCGAGAAGAACCGGTCGGAGGTGTCCTCGACGTACCCGCCGTGTTCGAGCGCGACGACGTCGAAGGTGCCGAGCGCGGCGAGCCACTCCGGGTCGGGCACGGCCTCGCCGTACACCCGCAGCCGCGCGATGCCGCCGTCGGGGAACTGCCGGAGCCTGAGGTGGGTGAGGCGCCGCGGCACGTCCACGGCGAAGCCGTTGGCCGCGTGACCGCCGACCGCCGTGCGCGGCACCAGCGGCACCCATGCGACGGTGTCCGCGGTCAGCTCGGCGACCGAGGGCTGCCCGGGCAGCGCGGCGCCCTCGACGGCCACGGACTGCGGGTAGTTGCCGCGGAAGTGGGCGGTGTCCACGACGAGTCCGCGGACCACGCCCGGCACGCCGAGGCGGATCAGCGCCCAGTCGTGGTCGTCGGGCGCGGGGTGCGGGGCTTCGGGGCCCGTACCGCGCCTGCGGCGGGTCTCCCAGCCGTCCATGATCTTGCCCTTGTGGCCGAAGGCCGCCGGGTCGAAGACGGCGGGCGTCCGCTTGAGCAGGTTCTCCCGCTCCGCGAAGAACTCGTCGTTCGCGGCGACCACGGCGGCGCCGAGCCTGCGGTCCGCCAGGTCGGCGAGGCGGGTGAAGGGGAAGTCGGCCGCCCGGTAGTCGGCGTACGGGTCACCGCCCGCGTAGGGGCGTACGTCCCCGGTGAACGCGGCGGGCGCCGCCGCCTGGACCGGCGGGGCCCCCGCGTCGGGGACGAGGGTGGTCTGCGGCGCTTCCGTCACCTCAGTGGTTCCTTTCGAGGAGTCGTCCTGTGGGCTGTCCTGTGCTGCCGGCTCCGGCGATCCGGCGGCCCCTGAGCCAGGTGGCCTTGACCACCCCGTACAGGGTCCGGCCCGCGTAGGCCGTCACACGGTTGCGGTGGTGCAGGTGCGCCGGGTCGACGGTGAACGCCTCGTCCGGCGCGACGACGGCGAAGTCGGCGTCGCGGCCCGCGGCCACGGCGCCCTTGGTGCCCAGGCCCGCGAGCTCGGCGGGCGCGGTGGACATCCAGCGCGCCACGTCGTCCAGGCCGTGGCCGCGGCGGCGCGCCTCGGTCCACACGGCGGGCAGGCCGAGCTGGAGGGAGGAGATGCCGCCCCAGGCGGTGGCGAAGTCGGGGGTCTTCAGATCGGCGGTGCACGGCGAGTGGTCGGAGACGACGCAGCCGACGGTGCCGTCCGCGAGCGCCTGCCACAGGGCGTCCTGGTTGGCACGCTCCCTGATGGGCGGGCAGCACTTGAACTCGGTGGCGCCGTCCGGCACTTCCTCCGCCGTGAGGGTGAGGAAGTGCGGGCAGGTCTCGGCGCTGACCCGCAGTCCCCCGGCACGGGCCCGCGCGAGCAGCGGCAGCGCGTCGGACGACGACAGGTGCAGGACGTGCACCCGGCCGCCGGTACGCCGGGCCGCGTCGACCAGGGTGCGCACGGCGTCGTTCTCCGCGTCGCGCGGGCGGGAGGCGAGGAAGTCGGCGTAGGCGGGGCCCGCGCGGTGCGGGGCGCCCGCCAGGGCGGCGGCGTCCTCGGCGTGCGCGATGAGCAGCCCGCCGAAGCCCGCGATCTCGGTGAGGGAGGCGGTGAGTCCCTCGCGGTCGAGCTCGGGGAACTCGGGTACGCCGGACGGCGAGAGGAAGCACTTGAAGCCGAAGACACCCGCCTCGTGCAGGGCCCGCAGGTCGCCGGTGTTGTCCGGCAGCGCCCCGCCCCAGAAGCCGACGTCGACGTGGACGCGTCCGCGTGCGGCGTCCTGTTTGACGCGCAGGTGCGGGACGGTCGTGGTGGGCGGCAGCGAGTTCAGCGGCATGTCCACGAGGGTGGTGACGCCGCCGGCCGCCGCCGCCCGCGTCGCGGTCGGGAAGCCCTCCCACTCGGCGCGGCCCGGGTCGTTGACGTGGACGTGCGTGTCGACGAGCCCGGGCAGGACCGCGTGGTCCCCCACGTCCTCCACTCCGGCGCCCCGTGGGAGCTCCGCGCCGTACGGCAGGACGGCGGCGATCCGCTCCCCCGCGACGGCCACGGCGGCCGGGCGGATGCCCTCCGGCGTGACGACGCGGGTCGAGCGCAGGACAAGACTCACCTCGGGCATGCGCACCTCTCGGGTGGGGGTCACCGGGGCAGCGGCCGCCGGCCGTCATGCGAATTCAACGAACTGTTGAAGAGTCTTGTCCGCCCGCCAGGGTCCGTCAAGGGGCCGCCATTCGAGTTTTCCGCGACACGAAAGGTGAATTCCGACCAGCAGAAGGTACCGTTGACCGGGAGGCTGAGGGCGCCGCACGGCCGCTAGGCTTCGAACCTCAGCCGCCCGTCCGCGAAAGGACCGCCCACGTGCCGTCGTCCAGCGCCAGCACCACAGACGCCGGGAAACCCACCGCCGCGAGCGGTGGCGTGCAGTCCCTGGAGCGCGCCTTCGACCTGCTCGAACGGATGGCGGACGCGGGCGGCGAGGTCGGCCTCAGCGAGCTGTCGGCGAGCAGCGGACTGCCGCTGCCGACGATCCACCGCCTCATGCGCACCCTGGTCGCGTGCGGCTACGTGCGCCAGCAGGCCAACCGGCGCTACGCCCTGGGGCCCCGCCTGATCAGGCTCGGCGAGTCCGCCTCCCGGCTGCTCGGCACCTGGGCACGCCCGTACCTCGCCCGGCTGGTCGACGAGACCGGCGAGACGGCCAACATGGCGCTGCTCGACGGCGACGAGGTGGTGTACGTGGCGCAGGTGCCTTCCCGGCACTCCATGCGGATGTTCACCGAGGTCGGCCGCCGGGTGCTGCCGCACTCCACCGGCGTGGGCAAGGCGCTGCTCGCGCACCTGCCGGGCGAGGAGGTGCGCGAACTCCTCGCGCGTACGGGCATGCCCGCGGCGACGGAGAGGACGATCACCACGCCGGACCGCTTCCTCGCGGCGCTCGACGAGGTGCGTGCCGCGGGCTACGCGGTCGACGACAACGAGCAGGAGGTCGGCGTCCGCTGCCTCGCGGTGCCGATCCCCGGCTCGCCGACGGCCGCGGCCATCTCCATCTCGGGCCCGGCCGGCCGGGTGACGGAGTCCGCGACGGACCGGATCGTGCCGGTGCTGAAAGAGGTGGCGGCGGCGCTCTCCGCGGTCCTCAGGAACACCGCGCCCTGAGCGAAGGGCCCGTCCGGGGCCGTGCGCACCCGACCGTGACACGGTGCCGTGCGCGCCTGACCGTGACACGGGGCTGTGCGCGCCCGACCGTGGCACGGGGCCGTGCGCGCCTGACCGTGGCACGGGGCTGTGCGCGCCTGACCGTGGCACGGGGCCGTGCGCACCTGACCGTGGCACGGGGCCGTGCGCACCTGACCGTGGCACGGGGCCGTGCGCGCCTGACCGTGGCACGGGGCCGTGCGCGCCTGACCGTGGCCGGGGCCGTGCGCCCTGACCGGACCGTGCGCCCGCCCCTTGAGCGACGGGCGGGCGGCGGGGCCGCGCCTCCGCGACCTGGGCGCGGGGTGCCCCGCGCGGTCCGTCCGGCCGCATCCCGGCCGGGCGCGGCGGGCGGCCGGGCCGCCCGGCACCGCGCGGCGGGTCAGCCGGATCCGGGCGGGGCGGCGGCGCCGAGGGCCTCGGCTGCCGCGCGCACGTCAAGCAGCGCCGGGCCCAGCGCGCTGACCGAGCCGATCGAGCCGACGACCAGCAGCAGCGAGCGGCGGACCCTGGCGACTTCGGGCGGCCCGCCGGCCGCCGCCATCGAGGCGAGCGAGGCCAGTTCCTCCTCCGCCACCCCGCGGTCCCGGAACTCGACGGGACAGGCGGCGAGTTGCCTGCGCAGCCGGGCGACCGCCGCCCGCAGTGCCGCGACCGGCTCCCCGGCGTCCGCTCCTGCCGCCGCCCGGCCGGCCCCCGGCGGCTCCTGTTCCGCCACGCGCGCCCGCCCCACGCTCCAGAGCACGGCTCTCCCCCTCACCCTCGCACGGCGCTGTGCTGGCATGTGCCCCACGTCGGCGGTCAACCTCCGTGGTTTCGCGGGCAAGTTAACGCGTACCGGTCAGTATGCGCCAGCCGGCGTACCGGATACGCGGGGAACGGACCGCCATGGGATATGCAGGGGCCATGGAACGGACAGCGAAGAAGCACACGGAGCAGACCGCGGCGCCGGTGGCGGGCCTGCTGCTCGCCGCCGGGGGCGGGCGCAGGCTCGGCGGCCGGCCCAAGGCGCTGCTGCCCCACCGGGGGCGGCCGCTGGTCGAGCATGCGGTGCGCGTGCTGCGGGAGGGCGGCTGCGGTCCTGTGCACGTGGTGCTCGGCGCGGCGGCCGGGCAGGTGCGCGAGCAGGCCGACCTCCCGGGCTGCACGGTGGTGGACAACCCCGGCTGGGAGCAGGGCATGGGCTCGTCGCTGCGCGCGGGGCTCGCCTCACTCGACGGTCCGGGCGCCGCGCTGGTGCTGCTGGTGGACCAGCCGGGCATCGGGGCGCGCGCGGTGGCCCGGGTGCTCGCGGAGTACGACGGCTCCCGGGCCGCGCTCGCCGCCGCCGCGTACGGCGGCAGGCGCGGCCACCCGGTGCTGCTCGGCGCGGACCGCTGGGCCGAGGTGGCGCGGGACGCGGTCGGCGACCGCGGGGCCCGCGCCTATCTGCGCGCACACGAGGAGGAGATCACGCTCGTCGAGTGCGGCGACGTGGCGGAGCCCTACGACATTGACACACCCGAGGACCTGTCCCGGCTGGAGTAGGACGCCGAACGGCCCGTGGAACAAGAGGACTTGGGGCGAACGATGGCACTGCGGGCCGGTTTGCCTCGACCCGGAGAGTCTCGACATCAACAAACCATTGAAATTCCACCATGAGGAAACTACTATCCACTGGTCAGAAGCTTTCGGCATCCCGGAACGGTACGTACCGCCACCGCCACCCGCGGTGGCACCCGGTGCCGCCGCTCCGCGCCGCCGAGCGCCGCAGGACCCGCCGCCCAAGGAGTGACCCCATGTCCGCACCAGCGCCGTCACCGCTGGAAGTCGTCGCCCCCGCACCCCTGCCGCGGCAGGAGGAGGTGCTGACAGGCCCCGCGCTCGCCTTCCTCGCCGAGTTGCACGCGCGGTTCACCCCGCGCCGCGACGAACTGTTGGCACGCCGTGCCGAGCGGCGCGCGGAGATCGCCCGTACGTCCACGCTGGACTTCCCGGCGGAGACGGCGGCGGTCCGCGCCGACGACAGCTGGCGGGTGGCGCCCGCGCCGCGGGCGCTCGACGACCGGCGGGTGGAGATCACCGGCCCGACCGACCGCAAGATGACGGTCAACGCGCTCAACTCGGGCGCGAGGGTCTGGCTCGCGGACTTCGAGGACGCCTCCGCGCCCACCTGGGAGAACGTGGTGGGTGGCCAGCTCAACCTGATCGACGCCTACGAGCGGCGCATCGACTTCACCGACGAGCGGACCGGCAAGTCGTACGCGCTGCGCGACGACGCCGACCTCGCCACGGTCGTGGTGCGGCCCCGCGGCTGGCACCTGGCGGAGCGCCACCTGCGCGCGGCGGACGGCCGCGAAGTGCCGGGCGCCCTGGTCGACTTCGGGCTGTACTTCTTCCACAACGCCCGCCGTCTGCTGGAGCGCGGGCAGGGCCCGTACTTCTACCTGCCGAAGACCGAGTCGTACCTGGAGGCGCGGCTCTGGAACGACGTCTTCGTCTTCGCACAGGACCACCTGGGCATCGCGCGGGGCACCGTCAGGGCCACGGTCCTGATCGAGACCATCACCGCCGCGTACGAGATGGAGGAGATCCTCTACGAGCTGCGCGAGCACGCCTCGGGGCTCAACGCGGGCCGCTGGGACTACCTGTTCTCCATCGTCAAGAACTTCCGTGACGGCGGAGCCAAGTTCGTGCTGCCCGACCGCAACGCGGTGACGATGACGGCGCCGTTCATGCGCGCGTACACCGAACTCCTCGTCCGCACCTGCCACAAGCGGGGCGCGCACGCGATCGGCGGCATGGCCGCCTTCATCCCCTCGCGCCGCGACCCCGAGGTCAACAAGGTCGCCCTGGAGAAGGTGAAGGCGGACAAGGACCGCGAGGCGCACGACGGCTTCGACGGCTCCTGGGTCGCCCACCCGGACCTGGTGCCGGTCTGCCGCGCGTCCTTCGACGCGGTGCTCGGCGACCGCCCGCACCAGAAGGAGCGGCTGCGCGAGGACGTCTCGGTGGCCGCGGGCGACCTGATCGCCGTCGACTCCCTCGACGCCCGCCCCACCTACGAGGGCCTCGTCAACGCCGTCCAGGTCGGCCTGCGCTACATCGAGTCCTGGCTGCGAGGGGCGGGCGCCGTCGCGATCTTCAACCTGATGGAGGACGCGGCCACGGCGGAGATCTCCCGCTCGCAGATCTGGCAGTGGATCAACGCGGGCGTCGAGTTGGAGCACGACGGCCGCGCCGTGCCGGTCACCCGGGAACTCGTCCGCGACCTCGCGGCACGCGAACTGGCCGCGATCCGCGCGGAGCTCGGCGAGGACGCCTACGCGGCCGGCGAGTGGCAGCAGGCCCACGACCTCCTGCTCACCGTCTCCCTCGACGCCGACTACGCCGACTTCCTCACCCTCCCCGCCTACGAACGCCTCCGCGGCTGAGCCGCGCCGGGTCCGTACGGCGAAGGGCGCCCGTACCCCTCGGAGGGGTGCGGGCGCCCTTCGGGTGCCGGGAGGGCGTCAGGCGGTGGGGGCCGTGGCGTCGGGGCGGCGGTAGGTGTCGCCCGTCATGGACTCCAGCGTCTTCTGCTTCGTCTCCGGGATCTTGTACCGGACGAACCAGATCGAGAGGAAGGCGAAGAGGGCGAACGCCCCGTAGAGCCAGGACAGGCCGACGTTGCGGGTGGCCGGCTCGAAGGCGAAGGTCACGATGAAGTTGAAGATCCAGTTGGAGGCGGTGCCGATGGCCAGCGCCATCGCGCGCATCCGGTTGGGGAACATCTCCGCGAGCATGACCCACATCACGGGGCCCCACGACAGGGCGAAGAAGACCACGAAGGCGTTGGCACCGACCAGCGCGAGCGGCCCGTACGGGTGCGGAAGGCTGATGGACTTGCCGCTGCCCTGCTGCTGGGAGAAGGCGATCGCGGTGAGCAGCAGCGCCAGGAACATGCCGATGGAGCCGATGGTCAGCAGCCGCCTGCGGCCGACGCGGTCGATGAACAGCATCGCGACGACGGTCATCACCACGTTGATCGCCGCGGTGATCACGGAGGTCGTGAACGAGCTCGACTCGCTGAAGCCCACCGACTGCCACAGCGTGGTCGAGTAGTAGAAGATCGCGTTGATGCCGACGAGTTGCTGGAGCGCGGCCATGATGATGCCGACCCAGACCAGCGGGTGCAGGCCGAAGCGCGGGCCGCGGATGTCCGCGAAGCTGGTGCGGTGCTCCTTGCGGAGGGTCTGCTGGATCTCGGCGGCCTTCGCGGCGCCGTCCGGCTCCCCCGAGATCCGCTCCAGCACGCCCGCCGCGTCGTCGAGCCTGCCCTTCTGGACCAGGTAGCGCGGGGACTCGGGGATCGAGAGCGCGAGCACGCCGTAGACGGCGGCGGGGATCACGCCGACGAGGAACATCCAGCGCCAGGCGGGCAGGCCCCACCACAGGTCCTTCGAGGCGCCGCCCGCGGCGCCCGCGAGGCCCTTGTTGGAGCTGAGCACGACCAGCTGGCCGATGGTGATCGCGAGCTGCTGGAGCGAGCCCAGCGCGCCGCGGCCGCTCGCCGGGGCCACCTCGGAGATGTACGCGGGGGCGATCACCGAGGCGATGCCGATGCCGAGGCCGCCGATCACGCGCCACACCAGCAGGTCGGGCACGGAGAAGGCGAGCGCGGAGCCGACCGAGCTGATGATGAACATCGCCGAGCCGAGCAGCATCACATTGCGCCGGCCCCACAGGTCGGCGAGCCGGCCCGCGTACCAGGCGCCGACCGCGCAGCCGAGGAGCGCGATGGAGACGACGAAGCCGGAGAGGAAGGACCCGAGGTGGAAGTGGCCGGTGAGCGAGTTCACCGCACCGTTGATGACCGACGAGTCGAAGCCGAAGAGAAAGCCGCCCACGGCGGCGGCGATGGAGACCCCCAGCGCCTTGCCCTTGCGGCTCGGCGCCCCTGCTTCTCTGACAGTTTGGGCCATACGGCCATCACCTCGCGTACGTCACCCGGCCACCTGCCGGGCAAATCAGTATGAAACGGTCCATTTCGCTCGGATCCATGTAAGCATTCCGCCGACCGGAGGGCCGTACCGGGGGCCGCTGGGCGCGGCCGTGCCGGGCACGCGCGGTGCGCGCGGGACGCTTCCATGATCCGCCGAGCGTCCGTCTACCCCCGGGGCCGGAGCCGCACCGCTCACGACACTGTGAAATTCGGCATCCCTGACCGCTCGGAGCACGCCCGGCGGTGACACACCGTAACAGAGACAGGAAGCAGACCCGCATTCGGCCGAACCGGTGACGCGGTACCGGTTCGGGGGGCCGGGGACGCGGGCCGTTCGCGGAAGGCGCGCACGAGGCATGCGCCGGGCCGGGAGGCCGCGACGGCTTCGCGGTGTCCTCCCGGCCCGGCGTGCCGTGGGCCCCGCTCGGGCCCGCGGCGGCCGGCCGGGGGCCGTCCCCCCCGGCCGGAGTCCCCGGCTCTCAGCCCCCGTCCGCGAGGCGCGCGAGGCGCCGCGCCTCCGCGCGGGCGGCGCGGGCCACGGCGTCCTCGTCCACGCGGGTCAGCCGCCCGTCCTCGACCACCGGCGCCCCGCCGACCAACGAGAGGGTCACGGGCGCCGCGGCGCCGAGCACCAGCGCGGCGACCGGGTCGGCGATGGACGAGTGGGCGAGGGTGTCCATGCGCCACAGCACCAGGTCGGCGAGCTTGCCCGGCTCGATGGAGCCGGTGTCCCGCTGCCTGCCGAGCACCTGGGCGCCGCCGTAGGTGCCCAGCCGGAGCGCCTGGCGCGCCGTGAGCGCGAACTCGCGGTGCGCGCCGAGCCGGTTGATCAGCAGGGCGTTGCGCAGCTCCGTGTGGAGTTCGCCGGACTCGTTGGAGGCGGTGCCGTCCACCCCGAGGCCGACCGGCACCCCGGCGGCGAGCATGTCGGGGACGCGGGCGATGCCCGCGGCGAGCCGGGCGTTGGAGGACGGGCAGTGTGCGACGCCGGTGCCGGTGCGGCCGAAGGCGGCGATGTCGGCGTCGCCCATGTGGACGCAGTGGGCCATCCACACGTCGGCGCCCAGCCAGCCGGTGGACTCGAAGTAGTCCGTGGGGCCCATGCCGAACAGGTCCTTGCAGAACTGCTCCTCCTGCACGGTCTCGCTGCCGTGAGTGTGCAGCCGCACCCCTTTGCGGCGCGCCAACTCAGCTCCCTGCTTGAGGAGTTCGGTGGAGATGGAGAAGGGCGAGCAGGGCGCGACCGCGACCTGGGTCATCGCGTCGGGCGAGGCGTCGTGGTAGCGGTCGACGGTCTCCTCGGTCGCCGCGAGCGCCTCGTCGAGGGTCTCGACGGCGAAGTCGGGCGGGAGTCCGCCGTCCGAGGCGCCGCGGTCCATCGAGCCGCGCGCGAGGGTGAACCGCACGCCGGTCTCGGCGGCGGCGCCGATCACGGCGCCCGACAGGTCGCCCGCGCCGCGCGGGTACACGTAGTGGTGGTCGGTGGCGGTGGTGACACCGCCGCGGGCCATCATCGCGAGGGAGCCCTGCGCGGCGGCGCGCACCATCGGCTCGTCGATCCTGGCCCAGGTCGGATAGAGAGCGACGAGCCAGTCGAAGAGGTTGTGGTCCGTGGCGAGGCCGCGGGTGATCCACTGGTAGAAGTGGTGGTGGGTGTTGACGAGGCCTGGGGTGAGCAGGTGCCCGGTGCCGTCGACCCGCCGTACGACATCCGTGAGGCCGTGCGGGGCGGGCCCGGCCCCCACGGACTCGATGCGCGTTCCCGCGACGACGACATGGCCCGAGGCGTACTCGGTGTCCGCGGCGTCGACGGTCGCGACGGCGCAGTTCTCGATGACGATGCGCGAAGCCGCCATGGCGGTTCCTCTTCCCTGTGGCGGGCCGGAGCGCCGGGCATGCCGGGTCCGGTCCCTTGAGCGTAAGGACCCGGGGGCCGAGCGGGGTGACGACCGGGTCCGCGGTGCGCCGCCGTCCCTGTGGTGCGGGACGCCGGCGCGTCAGGGGTGCGCAGATGCCCCCGCTCTCCCTCGCGGCCCCGGGCGGTCTCCCGCCCGGGGCGACGCCGGCGCGCGCGTCGAGGGGTGGTGCCGTGGTGCGCTGCGAGGCGGTTCAGAGAGTGGTCAGGTCGACCGGGATGAGCTGCTCCGCGCCCTCGCGCAGGATCGTCGCCTCGATCAGACCGTACGGCCGGTCGGCGGCGAAGTAGACGGGCCCTCCCGGCGCGTCCGGCTCGTTCTTGAGGCCGAACGGCTCCATGTCCACCAGGAAGTGGTGCTTGTTGGGCAGGGAGAAGCGGATCTCCTCGATGTCCGCGTCGTGTTCGACGACGCGGCTGCCCATGCGGTACATCGTCTGCTGGAGCGAGAGCGAGTAGGTCTCGGCGAACGCGTCGAGGATGTGGGTCCGCGCCCGCGCGTAGGCGGCGTCCCAGTCGGGCGCGGGCGCGCCGTCCGCGCCCGTCCAGCCGTAGCGCCAGCGCGCGGAGACGTCGGTGGCGAGGATGCGGTCGTGGGTCTCGGGCAGGGTGGTGTAGCGGTCCTTGGCGTAGCCCCAGAACTCGGAGCCGGTGGAGTTGAGGACGGTGAGGTCCTTGAGCCCGGCGATCACCTGGAGCTGCTCGCCGTCGTAGGCCACCTGGGCGAGGCGGGTCTCCCGGCCGTCGCGGACGAAGGAGTGGCCGGTGGCGGCGATGCGGTCCCAGGCGTACTCCTCGACGCGGACGCGGGCGCGGTGGATCTGCTCCTGCCCCGCGACGAAGTGCCGGGCGAGGAGGGCGGCGAACTCCTCGGCGGAGGCGATGCCGTGCTCCCTGGCGAAGGCGTACACGGTGTTCTTGGTGGTGTCCGTCGGCAGGACGTTGGCGTTGGAGCCGGAGTAGTGGACCTCGTCCATCTCGCCCGAGAGGGAGACGGAGACGTTCAGGTCCTTGATGTGGTGGGTGGTGCCGTCGCGTACGACCTTGACGACGCGGCACTCCGCCTTGCCGTACTGGTTCTGGCCGAGAACGGTGGTGGGCATCTGCTAGCTCCCTCGGTATACGGAGTAGCCGAACGGGTTGAGCAGCAGCGGCACATGGTGGTGCTCACCCGGCGCGACCGCGAAGGCGACCGTGACGTCGGGGAAGAACGCGCCGCTGTCCCGAAGCGCGGGGGCGTCCTGCTGTGCCTCGGCTGGGGTGGTGGTGGCGGTACCGGCGGTGGCCGCGTGGTAGGCCCCGGTGTCGAAGACCAGGCGCACGTGCCGGGTGCCTTCCGGCAGGGCCGGGAGGTCCTTGCACCGGCCGTCCGCGTCGGTCGCCGAGGCGCCGAGCGCGGTCCAGGCGGCGTCCGCGCCCGTACGGGCCGACACGGCGACCGGCACTCCGGCGGCGGGCCGCCCCCTGCTGGTGTCGAGGACGTGCGTGGACACCGAGGGGGCGGGCCCCGCCACCAGGCGGGTGAGCCGGATCCGGTTGATCTTCCCGAGCTCGGAGCGCGCGATGTCGCGCTCCTGTCCGGGGGTGTGGGCGAGCCGGCGCACCAGCGCGTCCCGCACCTGCTCGCCGGTGGTGCCGGTGGCGCAGATGAGGAAGACGTGGCCGAACCTGTCCTGGTAGGCGAGGTTGAGGTCGGTGAGCTCGGCCCGCAGGGCGTCGGACGCCCCGGCCACGCCGCGCTGTTCGCGCGCCGAGACGGGGTCGCCCGGGGTGGGGCGGCCGATCGGGGGGTGCCCGGCGAGCGCCTCGTCGAGGTCGGTCCCCGTGAGCGCCCCGGTGGCGGTGTCGCTCGCGGCGAGCAGCGCCTCCACCGACGCGTACGGCCGCCCGGCGACCAGCCGTGCGGCCCAGGCGGAGCTCGCGCACACCTCGTGCAGTGCGGCGAGCGCGTCGGGGCGCGGGGCGGAGTTGAACCGGGCGAGGGGGGACGTCACCGAAGCCTCCTGGCAGTGCTGGACCGGCTGCGCCTCAGCTAACGCCCCGCACCGCACAGGCGTCAACACTTTGTTGAAAAAACGCGCCCGTGTTCGCGCGCCGGCCGGCCGGGTCAGGGCGCCTTGTCGCGGTTGAGGTAGTTGTAGACGGTGAAGCGGCTGACACCGAGCGCCGACGCCACGGTCTCGACCCCGTGCCGCACGGAGAACGCGCCGCGCGCCTCAAGACCGCGCACGACCTCCTGCTTGGCGCGGCGGTCCAGGTCGGCGAGCGGCCTGCCGTGGGTGCGTTCGAGGGCCGCGAGGATGTGGTCGAGGGAGTCCGCGAGCTGGGGCAGCCGTACGGCGACCACCGGCGCTCCCTCCCAGGAGAGCACCACGTCGTCGGGGCCCGCCTCCTCGTGCGGCACGACCTCGCCTCCCATCGCGTCCACCAGCGGGCGGACGGCCACCGCCAGCGGGTGGTCGGGCCCGCCGCTCACCTGTCCCCCTCCGGCACCACGTTGACCTGCACGGAGATCCGGGTCGCGCCGGCGTCGAGCGAGGCGCGCAACAGGCTGCCCACCGCGTCGAGCACCTCGTCGGCGCCCCCCTCCGCGGTGTTGCCGAACGGCCCGACGTCGAAGGCGTCGAGCCGTGCCGCCGCGACGACCTCGCGGGCGACGACCGCGTGCTCCGGCGCCTCCTCCAGGTCGAAGGGCTCCGTCGTGTACTCCACCCTCAGCCGCACTGTGCCCCCACCGAATCGCTGTGACCTGTGGCTTCCCGGCCGGCCTGCCGGCCAGAGCGACTCTAACGGGCGCACGCGCCGGGCGCGTCCCTGGGGATGCCGGGCACCTGACCGCTCACGACACGGTCTCCTGGGCCGGGCTGCCGGCCGTGCGCCTGCCGCTCGCGGTGCCCGTCGGCGACGTGAGGGCGCTGGCCGGGCCGTCGCGGCCGATGACGGAGGTGGGGCTGCCGTTCGCGGACATCGCCACCGCGCACGGGCGGCACGGCCTCCGGCTTCACGTACGCCACGTACGCCAGCGGGGCGGCGGCTCCGGCCGGTTCACGCACGATGCCGGCGCAGGGCCGCCCCCGGCCCCGGCCGACCGCTGAGCGGGCGGGCGCAGGCCAGGACGACGGAGGTGTACGGGACGGGCGAGGCGCCCTGAGCCCGCGCGGGTGTGCCCCGGCTCCGGTCGGGGCGGGGCACGTCCGCGCGGCTCCCGGTCAGTGCGCGGCGGGCAGCCGCTCGGTCACCGCGGCGACCAGCGGCGCGTCGTCGGCCAGGTCGGGCGCGCCGAGGAGGCCGAGCAGGGCCCGCACCGCGTCGGCGGGCGCCGCGGCCCGCCACGCGTCCCGCAGCCGCCCGGCCGCGGGGTCGGCGTGTCCCGCGCCGCTTCGGCAGGACGCCGCCCACGCCGCGAGGGCGCGGGCGAGCCAGGGGGTGTCGCGGCCCGCGGCGCGCAGCTCCCGCAGCGGGGTGAGCCAGCGCTCGGGGATCTTCAGCGAGCTGTCGGCGGCGATCTGGTCGAGGCGGTGGTGGATCGCCGGGTTGCGGAACCGCTCCACCAGGGCCTCCGTGTACGCCGCGGGGTCGGGTCCCGCGCCGGGCAGCGTGGGCGCGACCTCCGCACAGTAGCCGCGCACCGCCTCCTCGCCCCAGCCCGCGGCGAGGGCGTCGGCGACCGTGCGGCAGCCGGCGCGCAGGCCGAGGTGGGCGAGGAGCGAGTGGGAGCCGTTGAGGAGCCGCAGCTTGGTCAGCTGATAGGGCGCCACGTCGGCGACGAACCGCGCGCCGCCCGCCTCCCAGCGGGGCCTCGGCCCCGCGAAGGCGTCCTGGAGCACCCACTCGGTGTACGGCTCGCACGTCACGGCCGCCTCGTCGCGCACGCCGAGCGCCCGCTGTGCCGCGTCGAGGTCGTCCGGGGCGGTGGCGGGCACGATGCGGTCGACCACGGTCGCGGGGAAGGCGACGGCGGCACCCGCGACCCACTCGGCGAGCGCGGCGCGCTCGCGCCAGCCGGCAGCCTCGATGAACTCCCGTACCAGGCGCTCCAGTACGGGGCCGTTGCCGGCCATGTTGTCGCAGCACACGACGGTGAGCGGGGCGCCGCCCGCGCGCAGCCTGGCGCGCAGCCCGGCGGCCAGCTGGCCGACCGGGGTGGCGGGCCCGCGGCCGGCGAGGTCGGCGGCGACCAGCGGGTCGGCCAGGTCCAGGCCGCCGGTCACGGGGTCCCTGCGGTAGCCCTTCTCGGTGACGGTGGTGGTGACCACGGCCGTCTCCTCCGCGGCCAGCAGGTCCCTGAGCTGCCCCGCGTCGGCCTCGGCGTGCAGGGTGCGCGCGAGGACGCCGGCCACCCGGGTGCGCGCGCCCTCGGGGTGGCGCAGGGTCACCGAGTACAGGTGGTCCTGGGCGCGCAGGGCGTCGAGGACGGTGCGGCTGTGCTGGGCGACCGCCGCGATGCCCCAGTCGCCGCCCGCGGCCTCGGTGTAGAGGGCCTGGTGGGCGCGGTGGAAGGCGCCGAGTCCGAGATGGACGGCGCGCACCGGGAGGGCGCGCGGGTCGGCCGCGGGCCGCAGCCGCGCGGGCAGCGCGTCGTACGAGAGGCGGGGCACGGCGCTCACCAGTCGTGCACCGAGCCGTCGCGGCGGCGGCTGACCGGCAGGTACTTGGGGTCGTACGGGAAGCGCGCCGCGGCCTCCTCGTCGAACTCGACGCCGAGGCCAGGCCGCTGCGAAGGGAACAGCGCGCCGTCGCGGTAGGTGTAGCCGGGCCTGAACACCTCGTGGGTGAGGGGGTCGTGGGCCATGTACTCCTGGATGCCGAAGTTCGGCACGGTCACGTCGAGGTGGACGGCGGCGGACATGCTGACGGGCGACAGGTCGGTGGCGCCGTGCGAGCCGGTGCGCACCTGGTGGAGCTCCGCGAGGTGGAAGATCCGCCGCAGGTGGGTGATGCCGCCCGCGTGCACGACGGAGGCGCGGATGTAGTCGATGAGCCGCTCGGAGATCAGCTGCTGGCAGTCCCAGATGGAGTTGAAGACCTCGCCCACGGCGATCGGGGTGCGGGTGGCGGCGCGCACCTGCCGGAAGTTCTCCTGGAGTTCGGCGGGGGTGGGGTCCTCCATCCAGAAGAGCCTGAGGTCTTCGAGGCGGTGGCCGAGCTGTCCCGCCTCGGTGGGGGTGAGGCGGTGGTGCACGTCGTGCAGGAGGTGGAAGCCGAAGCCGAAGCGCTCCCGCACGGCGGTGAGGTAGCGGGGCGCGAAGTCGAGGTAGTCCTCGGTGTGCCAGGCCTGTTCGTCGGGGAGTGCGGTCGCCGCGGGCTCGTAGCCCTGGCCCTCGCCGTGGCGCACGCCGTAGCTGCCCGGCGATCCGGGCACGGCGGCCTGCGCGCGGACGGCCTGGAAGCCGAGGTCCCTGAACCGGGCGACGTCGTCGAGGAGTTCGGCGGTGTCCTCGCCGCTGGCGTGACCGTAGACGAGGGCGCCGTCGCGGGCGAGGCCGCCGAGCAGTTCGTAGACGGGGAGCCCCGCGACCTTGCCCTTGATGTCCCACAGGGCGGTGTCGACGGCGGAGATCGCCGTCATGGTCACGGGGCCGCGCCGCCAGTACGCGCCCTTGTAGAGGTAGTGCCACATGTCCTCGATGCGGGCCGGGTCGCGGCCGACGAGCAGCGGGACGAGGTGGTCGCGCAGGTAGGAGGCGACGGACAGTTCACGGCCGTTGAGTGTGGCGTCGCCGAGTCCCGTGACACCGTCGGACGTGGTGATCCGCAGCGTGACGAAGTTGCGTCCCGGCGAGGTGACGAACACCTCGGCGGCGGTGATGGTGGCCATGGGCCGGTTCCTCTTTCCGTCAGTTGTGCACGGTTTTTCCGTCGGTGGTGCGGGTTCCGCGGAGCTGTCCCGCTCCCGCGGCCCCGGGTCTCAGGCGGGGGCGCGCTCGTCACGGTGCGGCCAGTGCGCGTACTCCCTGCCGCCGAGTCTGCCGGGCGCCGTCTCCGGCAGCAGGGAGAGCGCGACGACGCTGACGGCGATCAGCGCGCCGACGTAGACGGCGTCCCAGACGTACGAGCCGTCCCCGGCGATCAGGAGCGCCGCCGCGACCACGGTGAACGGGCCGCTCGCGATCATCGAGCCGAACTGCCAGACCAGGGACACCCCGCTGTAGCGGGCCGCGGAGGGGAACAGCTCGGGGAAGTAGGCGGCCTGCGGCGCGTAGGTGCCGGCGTGGCCGAGCGCGAGCCCCGCGATCAGGGCGGCCGTGATCACGGCGGTGTTCCCCGACCGCACGGCCTCGAAGGCGGGCACGACCAGGACGAGGTTGAGCACGGCGGCGGCGAGGAACACCGGGCGGCGGCCGACCTTGTCGGTGAGCCGGCCGAGCAGCGGCAGCGCCACGAGCTCGCAGACGACCGCGATGATCACGGCGTCGAGCACGGTGTCCGTGTCGTGGTGCAGGGAGTCGGCGTAGGAGACGAGGAAGACCGTGTAGAAGGGGAAGACCGCGGCCTCCACGAACTTCGCGAGCAGGCCGCCGACGAGTTCGCGGCGGTGGCGCGCGAACAGGGTGCGGACCGGGGAGGGCGCACGGCCCGCGGTGTCCGCCGTGGCGGCGCGGAAGGTCTCGGACTCCTGGATCCTGCTGCGGACGAAGAGACCGACGAGGACCACGAAGGCGCTGAGCCAGAACGGGACACGCCACCCCCAGGAGAGGAACGCGCTGTCGGAGAGGTGGCCGTCGAGGACCGCGAACAGCGCGGTGGGCACGAGGTACGCGGCGGGCGAGCCGAGTTGGACGAAGCTCGCCCAGAAGCCGCGCCTGGCGCGGGGCGCGGCCTCCGCGGTCAGCAGGATCGCGCCGCCCTGCTCGCCGCCGACGCCGAAGCCCTGGACGAGCCGGACGAAGACGAGGATGACGGCGGCCCAGATGCCGATCTGGTGGTACGTCGGCAGGCACCCGACCGCGAAGGTGCCGAGGCCGGTCAGCAGGAGCGTGAACACGAGGGCGCGCTTGCGGCCGAGGCGGTCGCCCACCAGGCCCCACACCAGTCCGCCGAGCGGCCGGCTGAAGAAACCCACGGCGTACGTCGAGAACGAGGCGAGGGTGCCCAGGGCGGGCGAGACGTCCGGGAAGAAGATCTTGTTGAACGCGAGCGCCGAGGCGGTGCCGTAGATGAAGAAGTCGTAGTACTCCGCGACCGTGCCGATGACGGACGCGAACACGATCCGCCTGAGGGCGCGCGGCGGCACCCCGGCGGCGCCGGAGTCCGCCGGCGCAGGCTCGGCCCTCACCGGCGGTGCCGGATCAGGTGTGACGGATTCGTTCATGGCGGTGTCCTCGGCCCTTCGTCATCGGAGGATGTCGGCTACCATACAAGTATGCGAGCGGGCGCGGTCAAGGCCCCGCGCCTCCCCGCCAGGGGGGACGGGCGCGGCGGGCGCGATAGCGTCCGGGGACGACGGTTCGGCGAAGGGGAGTCCGTGGCGAACACCCGGCAGCAGGTGCACGAGCGGCTGCGCGCGCGCATCATCCGGCTCGAACTTGAGCCGGGCTCCGCGCTCTCCGAGAACGACCTCGCGGCCGAGCTCGGGGTGAGCCGCACGCCGGTGCGCGAGAGCCTGATCCTGCTGGGCGACGAGGGCCTGGTCGACGTCTATCCGCAGCTGGGCACGTTCGTCTCGCGCATCAGGCTGGGCGACATCGCCTCGGCGCAGTTCGTGCGCGAGGCGCTGGAGTGCGCGGCCCTGCGCGACGCGGTGGGGCGCGCGGGGCCGCGCGACCTCACCGACCTGCGGCGGCTGCTGCGGGCCCAGCGCGACGCGGCGGAGGACGGCGACACGGACGCCTTCTTCCAGCTCGACGAGGACTTCCACGCCCGGCTGATGGCGGTCGGCGGACACGCGGCCGCCTGGCCGGTGGTGGCCCAGGCGAAGGCCCAACTCGACCGGGCGAGGCGGCTTTCGCTCCCCCTGACACAGCAACTCCCGCTGCTCATCGGGCAGCACGCCGAGGTGGTGGACCTGCTCGCGGCGGGTGACCCGGCGGCCGCTGAGGGCTCGCTGCGCGAGCACCTGCGGCTGGTCTTCAGCGATGTGGAGAAGATCCGCGCGAAGCACCCCGAGCTGTTCGGCGAGGACGGCGAGGCGCCGCGCCCGCGCAGGAGGCCCGCGGGGCGCTAGGCCGTGTCCGTGACGTCGCCGCGTCCGCCCGGAGGGCGGGGCTCGCGGCATCCGGTGCGCGCGATCGCAAGCGGTGGGGCGCCCCCGGACGTGGTCTGGGGGAGATCAGCCTCGTACGGGAGACACTCGGCCGACTCCGACAACGCGGCGAGCACGCGTGCCGGGCGTCGCGGGCCCGTGAGCCGGGACGGTGCCTACGCCCGCGCGGCAGCGGTGCGCCTCCCCGCGCCCGTGACACGTCGCCACATGGGGATCCGGGTGCTCTGGATGAAATGTTTCAACGCCCGTTGCGCGTGCCTTGACAGGTGCGAGGAACGCCACCTACGGTCCCTCTGAATCGATTCATCACATCATCGCGCAGCCGTCACCGCCCCAGGAGGGGAAGACATGCCCGACGCCACCGAAGTGAAGGCCGCGCTGCTCGCGCGCTCCAACCGGCTGGGCGCCGATCCGCGCAACACCAACTACGCGGGCGGCAACACCTCGGCGAAGGGCACAGCGACCGATCCGGTGACGGGCGGCGAGGTCGAGCTGATGTGGGTCAAGGGCTCGGGAGGCGACCTGGGCACGCTGGCCGAGCCGGGCCTGGCGGTCCTGCGGCTCGACCGGCTGCGCGCCCTCGCCGGCGTCTATCCGGGGGTGGAGCGCGAGGACGAGATGGTCGCCGCGTTCGACTACTGCCTCCACGGCAAGGGCGGCGCCGCTCCCTCCATCGACACCGCGATGCACGGCCTGGTGGAGGCCCCGCACATCGACCACCTCCACCCCGACTCGGGCATCGCGCTCGCCTGCGCGGCCGACGGCGAGGCGCTGACCCGGGAGTGCTTCGGCGACCTGGTGGCGTGGGTGGACTGGCGCAGGCCCGGCTTCCAGCTGGGCCTCGACATCGCCGCGGTCAGGCGCGCCAACCCGCGGGCGATCGGCTGTGTGCTCGGCGGGCACGGCATCACCGCCTGGGGCGACACCTCCGACGCGTGCGAGGCCAACTCGCTGCGGATCATCCACGAGGCCGAGCGCTTCCTCGCCGAGCGTGGCAGGCCCGAGCCCTTCGGACCGCCGCTCGACGGCTACGGCCCGCTGCCCGAGGCCGAACGGCACGCCCGCGCAGCCGCGTTGGCGCCACTGCTGCGCGGCCTCGCCTCCACGGACCGCCCGCAGGTCGGGCACTTCAGCGACGCGGAGCCCGTACTCGACTTCCTGGCGCGGGCCGAGCATCCGAGGCTCGCCGCGCTCGGCACGTCCTGCCCCGACCACTTCCTGCGCACCAAGGTGCGCCCGCTCGTGCTCGACCTGCCCGCGTCCGCGCCGCTCGACGAGGCCGTGGCCCGGCTGCGGGCGCTGCACGAGGAGTACCGCGCCGAGTACGCCGCCTACTACGCGCGCCACGCGGACGCCGGCTCCCCCGCGATGCGCGGCGCCGACCCGGCGATCGTGCTGGTGCCGGGCGTCGGGATGTTCTCGTACGGCAAGGACAAGCAGACGGCGCGTGTGGCGGGTGAGTTCTACCTCAACGCGGTCAACGTGATGCGGGGCGCCGAGGCGGTCTCGTCGTACCGGCCGATCGAGGAGTCGGAGAAGTTCCGCATCGAGTACTGGGCGCTCGAAGAGGCCAAGCTGCGCCGGATGCCGGCGCCGAAGCCGCTGGCCACCCGCGTCGCGCTGGTGACGGGCGCGGCCTCCGGCATCGGCAGGGCGGTGGCGAGGCGGCTGGCGGCGGAGGGCGCCTGCGTGGTCGTCGCGGACCTCGACGGGGAGAGCGCGTCGGCGGTGGCGAAGGAGCTGGGCGGCCCGGACCGCGCGGTGGCGGTCGCGGTGGACGTGACCCGGGAGGAGCAGATCGAGGCGGCCTTCCGCGCGGGCGTGCTGGCCTTCGGCGGGATCGACCTGGTCGTCAACAACGCGGGGGTCTCCGTCTCCAAGCCGCTGCTGGAGACGACCGCGCGGGACTGGGACCTCCAGCACGACATCATGGCCCGCGGCTCGTTCCTGGTCTCGCGGGAGGCGGCGCGGGTGATGGGCGAGCAGGGCATGGGCGGCGACATCGTCTACATCGTGTCGAAGAACGGGGTGTTCGCCGGTCCCAACAACGTGGCGTACGGGGCGACCAAGGCCGACCAGGCGCACCAGGTGCGGCTGCTCGCGGCGGAACTCGGCGGGCAGGGCATCCGGGTCAACGGCGTCAACCCCGACGGCGTGGTGCGGGGTTCCGGCATCTTCGCGGGCGGCTGGGGCGCCCAGCGCGCGGCGGTGTACGGCGTGCCGGAGGAGAAGCTCGGCGAGTTCTACGCGCAGCGCACGCTGCTCAAGCGCGAGGTGCTGCCCGAGCACGTCGCGAACGCGGTCTTCGCCCTGACCGGCGGGGAGTTGACGCACACCACCGGGCTGCACGTGCCGGTGGACGCCGGGGTGGCCGCCGCCTTCCTGCGCTGAGCGCGGCCGGTCCCAGGCCCCGGCCGTCCGGCGAGCGCCCCGGACCGGCCCCCACCGAGGCCCCGGCCGCCCCCACCGGGAGGTCCGGGCCGTCCGCCCCACCGAGAGAGCCGCCATGCCGAGCCGCCCGTCGTCCTTCGCCGCCGTCGACCTCGGAGCCACGAGCGGGCGCGTGATGGTGGGACGCGCGGACGCGGACACCCTGCGCCTCACCGAGGTGCACCGCTTCGCCAACCGGCCGGTCGAACTCCCCGACGGGCTGCGGTGGGACGTGGTCGGGCTGTACGGGGACGTCCTTGAGGGGCTGGCGCGTGCGGCGCGGGAGACGGGCGGCGCGGCCTCCCTCGGCATCGACAGCTGGGCCGTGGACTACGGGCTGCTCGACGGCTCCGGGCGGCTGCTCGGCACCCCGTACCACTACCGGGACGGCCGCACCGAGGGGGTGGCCGCGCGCCTTGAGGGCGTGCTGCCCGCGAAGGATCTCTACGAGGTCACGGGGCTCCAGCACCTGCCGTTCAACACGGTCTACCAGCTGGCCGCGGAGGCGGGCACGCCGCAGCGCGGCCTCGCGAGGACCCTGCTGCTCATCCCGGACCTGCTGACATACTGGCTGACGGGGAGCGTGGGCGCGGAGGCCACCAACGCCTCCACGACGGGCCTGTTCGACGCGCGGCGCGGCGACTGGTCGTATCCGGTCCTCGACCGGCTGGGGATCGCGCACGGGCTGCTGCCCCCGCTCCGCTTCCCCGGGGACCCCGCGGGCACCCTGCGCCCCGCCGTGGCCGCCGCGACCGGGCTGCCGGAGGGCACCCCGGTCACGGCGGTGGCCTCCCACGACACGGCCTCCGCCGTGGTGGCCGTGCCCGCGGCGGACGAGGCGTTCGCGTACGTCTCCTGCGGCACCTGGTCGCTGGCCGGCCTCGAACTGGACGCGCCCGTGATCGACGAGCCGGCGCGGGCGGCGAACTTCACCAACGAGCGCGGCGTCGACGGCACCGTCCGCTTCCTGCGCAACATCATGGGCCTGTGGCTGCTGACGGAGACGCTGCGGACCTGGCGGGCGCGCGGGCTGCCCGCGGAGCTCGGGCCGCTGCTCGACGAGGCGGCGGCAGCCGAGCCGTTCGCGGCGCTCGTGGACCCCGACGACCCGTCCTTCCTGCCGCCCGGCGACATGCCGGAGCGGATCGCGGCGTACTGCGCGCGCACCGGGCAGCGGCCGCCGCGCGGGCAGGGCGCGGTGGTGCGCTGCGTCGTGGAGTCGCTGGCGCTCGCGCACCGTTCGGTGCTGCGCACGGCGGCGGAGCTGGCGGGGCGCGACGTGCGGGTGGTGCACCTGGTGGGCGGCGGCAGCCGCAACGAGCTGCTGTGCCGGCTGACCGCCGACGCCACGGGCCTGCCGGTGGTCGCGGGCCCCGCGGAGGCGACCGCGCTGGGCAACATCCTCGTCCAGGCACGGGCGTTCGGCCTCGTGCCCGATGTGCGGGCGATGCGCGCGCTGGTGGCGCGGACGCAGCCGCTGCGCCGCTACGAGCCGTCGGGCGACGAGCGCGCCTGGTCGGCGGCGGCCGCCCGGGTCGGGCTGCGCTGAGCCGCCGGGCCGGGGTCCGCGCCGTGCACCGGGTGCGGCGGCCCCGGTCCGTGTACGGCGCCGCCGGTGCCGTCGTCCTGCCGCGAGGGGCCCGTACGTCCACGGCGTACGGGCCCCTTGACACGCATCCGACCCTTTGGGCACTCTTCCATTAAGCAGAAAGCAGATTCCGCAATACGAAATTACTGGGTTGCGGAGCTACTCGCCACCGGACGGACGCTGGAGACCCATGCCCCGCGACACCGAGCGCTACGACGTGAACCTGTCGATCCTCTTCACCGAACTCCCGCTGCTCGAACGGCCGGCGGCGGCCGCTGCGGCCGGATTCGACGCCGTCGAGCTGTGGTGGCCGTGGACCGACACCGCCACTCCCCCGCAGAGCGACCTCGACGCGCTGCGCAGCGCGCTCACCGACGCGGGCACGCGGCTCGTCGGCCTGAACTTCTACGCCGGCGCGCTGCCGGGCCCCGACCGGGGCGCGCTGTCGGTCCCCGGCCACGAGTCCGACCGCTTCCGCGCCAACGTCGACGTGGCGGCCGACTTCGCCGCGTCCGTCGGCTGCACCGCGCTCAACGCGCTGTACGGCAACCGTGTGGACGGCGTCGCCCCCGAGGCGCAGGACGTGCTGGCGCTCGAGAACCTGGCGCTGGCCGCACGCGCCGCGCACCGCGTGGGCGCGACGCTCCTGATCGAGGCGCTCAACGCGCCGGAGTCGCCGCGCTACCCCCTGCTGACCGCCGAGGACGCGGTCGCCGTGGCCGACCGGGTCAACGAGGCGACGGGCCTCGGCAACGCCGCCTTCCTGCTCGACCTCTACCACCTGTCGATGAACGGCGCCGACCTGCCCGCGGTGATCGGCCGGTACGCGGACCGCACCGGCCACGTGCAGATCGCCGACAACCCGGGCCGCGGCGCGCCCGGCACCGGTGCGCTGCCCCTGGACGACCTCGTCGCACGGCTGCGCAAGGCGGGCTACGACGGCTGGATCGGCCTGGAGTACAAGCCGGGCGACCGGCCGAGCACCGAGGCGTTCGGCTGGCTGGCCGGCTGAGCCCGTCCTCCCGCACGGCCGGGGCCCAGGCCCGCGGCACCACCCCGAGCACATCGAAAGGTTCCCGTCATGACCGACCTTCCCCAGATCGCGTGGATCGGCCTCGGCATCATGGGCTCGCCCATGTCCGAGAACCTGATCAAGGCCGGTTACCCCGTGACCGGCCACACCCTGGAGCAGGAGAAGCTGGACCGCCTCGCCGCCGCGGGCGGCACCCCGGCCGCCTCGATCGCCGAGGCCGTCGCGGACGCGGACGTCGTCGTCACCATGGTCCCCGCCTCGCCGCAGGTCGAGGCCGTCGCCTACGGCCCCGGCGGGATCCTCGCGCACGCGCGGCCCGGCACCCTGCTGATCGACATGTCCTCGATCACCCCGCAGACCTCGGTCGACCTGGCCGCGGCCGGCGCCGAGAAGGGCGTACGCGTCCTGGACGCGCCGGTCTCAGGCGGCGAGGCCGGTGCCGTCGAGGCGGTCCTCTCCATCATGGTCGGCGGCGAGCGCGCCGACTTCGACGCGGCCAGGCCGCTGTTCGACGCGCTCGGCAAGACGGTCGTGCACTGCGGCCCGCACGGCGCGGGGCAGACCGTGAAGGCCGCCAACCAGCTGATCGTGGCCGTCAACATCGAGGCGTGCGCGGAGGCCGTGGTCTTCCTGGAGAAGTCCGGAGTCGACCTGTCCGCGGCGCTCGACGTGCTCGGCGGCGGGCTCGCCGGTTCGACGGTCCTGGCCCGCAAGCGGGACAACTTCCTCCGGCGGGACTTCGCGCCGGGCTTCCGCGTCGACCTGCACCACAAGGACATGGGCATCGTCACCGACGCGGCCCGCGCGGTGGGCGCGGCCCTGCCGGCCGGCGCGGTGGTGGCGCAGCTGGTCGCCTCGCTGCGCGCGCAGGGCGACGGCGGGCTCGACCACTCGGCGCTGCTGCGCGCCGTGGAGCGCCTCTCGGGCGAGCGGGTCTGAGCCGCGGGCCGCGGGGCGCTCCCGCGGCCGGCTCCCCCGGAAGACCCCGGGCGGCGGTGGCGCCGACACCTGTCATGTCGCGCCCAGGCGCCGCCGCCGCCCGGTACCGGCCGTCCGTGCCCGGCACCCCGCCACGGGTGCCCCGCTCCCCGCGGGGCCCCTGGGGCCCGCCCGGCGCGGACCGCGAAGGGCCGCGGTGCGCGGGAGGCCGGTGCGGCGGCCGAGGGCCGCGCGTCCCGCGGACGTGAGGGCGGGCGCGCGGGACCGCGCGCCGCGCACCGCGGCCCCACCGCCCCGTCCCCGCGGGTCGGTCAGGCCACCTGCCGCCGTACGAGCCCGGTCAGCCGGCCCGCCGGGTCGGCGAGCAGCGCGGCGGGCGGGCCCTGTTCGACCACCCGGCCGCCGTCCATCACCACCACCCGGTCGGCGTCGAGCACGGTGCTCAGCCGGTGCGCGATCACCAGCCTGCTGGCGCGCAGGCGCCTGGTGCTCTCCATGACGACGCGCTGGGTCTCGTTGTCGAGCGCGCTGGTGGCCTCGTCGAAGAAGAGGATCCGGGGGCGCCTGACGAGAGCCTGGGCGATCATCAGCCGCTGGCGCTGCCCGCCCGAGAGGGCGCCGCCGCCCGCGGTCATCGTGTGCAGCCCCATCGGCATCCGCTTGATGTCCTCGGCGAGCCCGGCGAGTTCGGCCGCGGCCCACACCTCCTCCTGCGTGTACGGCTCGGCGCCGCGTATGCAGTCGAGGATCGAGCCGGTGAGCGGCTGTGCGTTCTGCAGGACGACGCCGCACTGCCTGCGCACGGCCGACAGGTCGAGCGCCGCGAGGTCCTGGCCGTCGTAGAGCACGCTGCCCGAGACCGGCCGGTCGAAGCCGATCAGCAGCCGCAGCAGGGTCGACTTGCCGCAGCCGCTCGGCCCGACGACCGCGACGAACTCCCCCGCCGCGACCTCCACGGTCACGTCGTCCAGCACGAGCGGGCCCTCGTCCCCGTACCGGAAGGACACCCCGCGCGCGGCGAAGGCGCCGGTGAGCACGCCGGGCGCCGCGCTGCCCTCGCGCACCTCGGGCTCGCCGCGCAGCACCGGCCGCACCTGCTCGTACAGCGGCAGGGCGGCGACCGCGGAGACCAGCGCGCCGGTGAGCTGGGTGACCGAGGTCAGCAGCATCGTCACGGAGGTGTTGAAGGTGAGGAACGCCGCGGACGAGAGCGTGCCGCGCGCGGGGCCCGCGAGGGCCATGAACATCAGCAGGGTGCACAGCGGCAGGTAGACGGCGTCGACCACCGTGTTGACGTTCTTGATGTGCCCGGCGCGCTGCTGCATCGTCCGGGATTTGGCGAACTCCCGCGCCCAGGCCGCGTACGCGAAGGGCTCGGCGGCGGCGACGCGCAGCTTGGGCAGTCCGCGCAGCGTCTGGAAGGCCTGGTTGTTGAGCTTGTTGCCGAGCTTCACCAGCCGCCGCTGCCAGCGCACCTGCCACAGTCCGAGCACGAGGAAGACCGCGGTGACGACCGCGAGCATGCCGAGCGCGGCGAAGGCGAGGGGCACGCTGAAGTAGAGCAGCAGGCCGAAGTTCATCAGACCGACGGTGGTGGACTGGAGGACGACGGGCGCGATGCCGGAGAGCACCCGGCGCACGGCGCTGACGCCCATGGCGGCGCCGGCCAGCTCGCCGGTGGAGCGCCCACCGAAGAACGCGGTGGGCAGCCGCAGCAGCCGGTCCCACACGGCGGGCTGGAGGGTGGCCTCCATCCGGCCTTCGAGCCGCAGCATGGTGAGGTTCTGCAGCAGTCCGAAGGCGGCGGACACCGCGCCCGCGACCATCACGGCGACGGAGACCTGCACGATGAGGCTGCTCTGCGCGCGCGGCACATACGCGCCGAGGACCCGGCCGGTCGCGAGCGGCACGAGCGCGCCGAGCGCGACCGTGACGAGCCCGGCGAGCACCAGGGCGCGCAGGTCCCCGCGGGCGCCGCGCAGGGCGAAGCGCAGCAGCCGCAGCGGGTGCAGCGGGCGCTGCGGCAGCGGCCGGTAGAACATGACGGCGCGCGGCGCGAAGTCCTCCGCGGTACCCGCGGTGACCCGGGTGCGCGACCCGCTGAGCGGGTTGACCGCCTGGTATCCGCCACGGCGCCACAGCAGGGCGACCGGCGCGCCCGAGCGGGCCCGCGCGCCCACCAGCGGGCCGACGTCGGTGCGCCACCACTCTCCGGCGAGCCGCACGGGCCGGGTGCGGACCCTGGCGTGCGCGGCGATCCGCTCGACGGGCCCGAGCCTTGAGCGGGCGGCGCCGCCGTCGCGGGGCGGGTCACCGAGGGCGATGCCGGTGGCGGAGGCGACGAGGCGGCACACCGCGAAGACGGCGTCGTCGCCCGTGTCGGGGGCGGCTGCCCGCTCGCGTGCCGTGCGGCCGCGGCGCTCCAGGGAGGCGACGAGGGCCCGGTCGGCGCTCTCCCGCTCGCGCTCACCCGCCCTGATGCCGGCGGCGGTGCGCTCCTCGTGGGCCTGTTCGCGGGTGTCGATCCACCGGTCGACGGCGGCGAGGAGGCGGTACTGCTGGGCGACCATGCCCTGCCACATGGCGGCGTCGACCAGGAGGTCGCCCGCGAAGTCGGCGCTGTACGCGGCGCCGTGCTCGACGCTGCCGGGCGGTACGGGCATCCAGAGGACGTCGTCGTCGGCGACGGCGTCGGCCGTCGGGTCGTCCCCGGCGAGCCGGGCGTCGAGCGGCGCTTCGAAGAGGGCGCCGAGGCCGCGGGCGATACCGAGCGCGAAGGCGCTCTCCAGCGCCGACTGCTCCTGCGGCAGCGGCTGCTGGGGGTGGCGGGTGAGTTCGCGCAGCGGGATGCGGCGCAGGACACAGCCGGGCCCCGGCCTGCCGAGCAGGGTGTGCCTGGGCCCCTCCACGGGCCCGAGGAGGAGGGTGCCCGCTTCGAGGCGGCCGAGGAAGTGCCAGGGCCCGCCGCCCGCCGCGTCCACGGCGAACAGGTCGAGGACCCCGGCGGCCACCAGCCAGAGCACGAGCGGCCCTTCGAGGTCGACCCCGGTGCCGTCCGCGGTGCCGGCGGGCGTACCGCTGCCCGCGAGGGCCGCCGTGACGGCGTCGTGCCCCGCGTGTCCTGTGCCCGGTCCTGTCGCCGTGGTCATCTCAGCGCTCCTCGACCAGCGCGGCGTACGGGCCGCCCGCCGCCACCAGATCGGTGTGGCGGCCTCGTTCGACGACGGTGCCGTGGTCGAGCACGACGATCTCGTCGCTGTCGCGCACGGTGCTCAGCCGGTGCGCGATCACCACGCAGGCGCAGCCGCGCCGCCGCAGGTTGTCCATGATGACCCGCTCGGTCTCCGCGTCGAGGGCGCTGGTGACCTCGTCGAGCACGAGGACGCTGGGGCCGCGCACCAGGGCCCTGGCGATCTCCAGCCGCTGGCGCTGGCCGCCGGAGAAGTTGCGGCCGTCCTGTTCGACGCGGGTATGGATGCCGTCGGGTCTGCGCGCGATCACGTCGTCGTAGAGCGCCGCATCCCGCAGGGCGGCGACGACGGCCTCGTCGGGCACGGACGGGTCCCAGAGCGCGACGTTGTCGCGTACGGTCCCCTCGAAGAGGAAGACCTCCTGGTCGACGAAGGACACGGAGGCGGCGAGCGCGCCGCGCGGGATGTCCTCGATGCGCCGGCCGTCGATGGAGATGGTGCCCTCCCAGGGCCGGTAGAGGCCGGAGATGAGCCGGGAGACGGTGGACTTGCCGCTGCCGGAGCCGCCGACGAGCGCGACCTGCCTGCCGGGCCCCACGGTGAGCGAGAACCCCTTGAGCAGCGGGGCGTCGAGCGGGCTGTAGCCGAACGTGACGTCTGCCAGGGCGACATGGCCGGTGAGACGGCGGGTGCTCGGGTCGCCGCCGTCGCGGGTGTAGAGGCTGTCGGCGGGGAAGTTCTCCACGTCCTTGAGCCGGGTGACGTCGGCGGCGAAGTCCTGGATGCGGCCCGCGACGCCGTTGAGCCGGGTGATGGGCGCGGTGAAGCGGGTGACGAGGGCCTGGAAGGCGACGAGCAGGCCGATGGAGAGATGACCCTCGACGGCCCGCAGCCCGCCGATCCACAGGATGAGCGCGCTGTTGAGGGTGGCGAGCAGCGGGGCGACGACGGCGAGGGCCGCGCTGGGCACGCCGAGGCGCTGCTGTTCCTCCAGGGTGGTGGCGTGCTGCCCGGCCCAGCGGCGGAAGAAGCCGTCCTCGCCGCCGGTCGCCTTGAGGGTCTCGATCAGCTGGAGCCCGGTGTAGGAGGTGGTGGTGAGGCGGGCGCTGTCGGCGCGGAGCTTCTGCGTGTGGGTGGCGCGCAGCCGGATCACGACACGCATGGCGACGACGTTGAGGAGTGCCACCAGTACGCCGATGACGGTGAGTTGGGGGTCGTAGGTCCACAGCAGCACGGCGTAGAGCAGGACGACGAGGCCGTCGACGCCTGCCGCCGACAGGTCGCGGGCGAGGGTCTCGGCGACGGAGTCGTTGGACTGGAGGCGCTGGACGAGGTCGGCGGGGCTGCGCTGGGCGAAGAAGGTGACGGGCAGGCGCATCAGGTGGCGCATGAAGCGGGCGCTGCCGAGCGTGGAGGAGATGATGCGGCCGCGCAGCAGGTTGGCCTGCTGGAGCCCGGTGAGGACGGCGGTCAGCGCGATCGTCGCGGCCATGGCGGCGAACAGCGGGCCGAGGAGCGACGACTGGCCGCCCACCAGGAACATGTCGATGTACGTGCGGCTGAGCGCGGGCACCGCGGCGCCGGTGGCGACGAGCAGCAGTCCGGCGAGGAGCGCGGCGAACAGGGTGCCCGCCGTGCCGCGCAGCCGGGCGGGCAGGGCGCGCAGGACGCCGGGGCGGCGCCCGCCGGTGGTGAAGGCGCCGGTGCGCTCGAAGACGAGGGCGACGCCGGTGAAGCTGGTGTCGAACTCCTCGGCGGGCACGAACCTGCGGCCCTTGCCCGGGTCGTTGATGTGGACGCCGCGGGTGCCGAACCTGCGGCCCATGCCGTCGTAGACGACGTAGTGGTTGAACTCCCAGAACAGGATGGCCGGGCCCTGGACGTCGGCGAGGGCGGCGGACTCCATCTGCATGCCCTTGGCGCCGAGGCCGTAACCGCGCGCCGCCTTGAGGAGGTTGCTGGCGCGGGAGCCGTCCCGGGAGACGCCGCAGGCGATGCGGAGCTCCTCCAGCGGGACATGCCGGCCGTGGTGGGCGAGGACCATGGCGAGGCAGGCCGCACCGCACTCGACGGCCTCCATCTGGAGGACGGTGGGCGTGCGCACGGTGCGTGCGCGGCGCTTGGCAGGGGCGGGCTCGGACCTGGCGGGGCCCGTGCGGTGGCGGCCGTGGCCGCCTGGCGGGAGCTGCCGCTGCGGCGGCACGGTGGACCCGCTCACGGCAGCAGCCAGGAGGCGGGGTGGCGGCGCGCGACGGTCACGGACCCGTCGGCGGGGGTCATCGAGGCGAGCGCGAACGGCGGTCCCGCCGGGGTGGACCAGGCGTAGCCGGACTTGGTGCCGCGGGCGGTGTCGAGGCCGACCAGGACGGCGACGGGCTGCCCGTCGCGGCTGAACTGCTCAGCGAGGGACGGGTCGCCGAGGAAGGCGGCGATCTGCCGCCGGGTCTGGGCGCCCCGGCCTACGGCCTTGACGGTGCCGTGCAGGACGCCGTACTGCTGCTCGGGCACGGAGGGCAGGCTGAGGTCGACGTGCTGTCCCGGTGCCACGGACGCGCCGCCGGAGGCCTGCACGTACACCATCGCGAGGAGGGGGTCGTCGGCGTGGGCGGCCCGCTCGACGGTCGCGACGTCCGCGCCAGTGGTGACGACGGCCCCGATGGTGGCGGTCAGCGACGTGACGCGCCCCGCGGCCAGGGCGCGCACCTGGTCCGTGCCCCCGTGCGCGAGGCGCACCGTGACCAGCGGCGCGCCGGTGGCGACACGCTGGCCCTCCTGCGCGAGCACGGCGGTGACCTGCCCGGCGACCGGGCTCTGGAGCACGTAACTGCCTTGCCCGTAGGTGAGGATGCCGGGCGCGGAGACGGTGGACGTGACCTGTCCCGCGACCGCCCACAGCGCCCCCGCGGCCATGGCGGCGAGCGTCACCGCGAGGGTGATCAGGCCGCGGGGGCGGGCGAGCCGCACGGGGAGGTCGAGCTCCTCCGGCGACTGAAGTTTACTGAGCGCCTGTTGGCGGAATTGCACGGCGGTCTTCCCGGTCTTCGCTCACACGGAAACGTGCCCCGGCGCCCGTACGGGATACGGGCCCGGGACACGTGTCAGTCAGTCACAACTGGTCGTACGACCGGTTGCTCAGAGGCCGCTGACGAGGCCCGTCACGGCGGACGTGTTCACCAGCGGGTCGACGGTGTTGTCGACGGTCGACAGCACGCCGCTGACGTTGACCACACCGGAAACGGTGCCGACGACACCCGAGACGGTGTCACCGACGAGGCCACCGGACACGTTGTCCAGGTCGGCGTCGGCGATTTCCTGGGTCTCGACCTGGGGGGTGGAGTTCATCAGTGATGCTTCCCTTCGGATGGCTCTGATTCGGCACGCGTCCGGCACCTGCGCCTTCCCCGTCAGGGACGAAATCGCCGTGGTGCCGGCTGCGTGCGATGGGATGTAAGCACGGACGTCTTCCGGGCAGCCACCTGCGGCGGCGGCCCCCGGTCCACATGTGCCGTTGATCTGTTGGGTGTTGTGACGGGCCCGCCATGGGGGCGGTGCGCTTCCTTCACACCGCGGTCCGAACATCGGTCAGTGGCCGCCGGACCCACCCGCGCCAACCTCGCATTCCGTCCCTGCCGAGCGGCCGGAGGGGCGCGCGCCCAGGGAGGCGCTGTGCAGCGCGGGGCGCAGGACGCTTGCAATGTGCGGGTTATTCACAGAAGGGATTCGCACAGGCTTCCGTAACGGTACGCGTACGGAGGAACACGCTCGGTGCGGGAGGGGTTCGGGGCGGCCCCGGGCGGGCGCCGGGGCGGAGACGTTCCGTTCTCAGCGGGTACGTATGCGGGTACGTATGTGAGGGCGGACCCCGACGGAAGGAGACGTCCCATGACCGGTAAGGACGACACGGGCAGCGAGGCGATGGGGGTCGACCCGGCGCGGCTCGGGGACCAGCAGCTGCTGCGCGAGCTGGAGACACTGCACCGCACCCGGCACGACACGCTGCTGCACGGGTCGCAGGACGCCCTGGACACCCACAACACGCGCACGGCGCAACTGGAGGGCGAGTACCTGCGGCGCCACCCCAAGCGCCATGTGCTGGCGGCGCGCACCCGCGAGGGGGCGCGCGGGCGCGGGATGTGAGCCCCCCGCGCCCGGCGCCCCGCGCTCAGGAGGCCAGGCCGGCCAGTTCGGTGCCCGCGAGGAGGAAGCCGCCCACCGCGAAGTCGGCGGTGCTGTCGTAGGTGACCGGCTGGCTGGAGTCGGGACGGTCGCCCACCTTCTGCACGTAGCCGAGGGTGCCGTCCGGGTGGACGGCGGTGGCGACGAGGCCGTTCCAGGCGCGGGCCGCGACGGGCAGGCGGGCGGCCCGGTCGACGAGCCCTGCGGCGACCGCGTAGGCGGTGCCGTAGGCGAAGAAGACTGTGCCGCTGGTCTCCGGGCCGGGGAAGTGCTCCGGGTCGGCAAGGTTGACGTTCCAGAAGCCGTCGGCGCGCTGGACCCGGGCGACCGCGTCGATCAGCCGCTTGAGCGTGTCGCGGTACTCGGCGGCGTCGGAGCGGTCGGCGGGGAGGGCTTTGAGGGTCTTGACATGGCCGGCTGCGACCCAGCCGTTGCCGCGCGACCACACCACGGGCTTGCCCGAGGGCGAGAGGATGCCGCCGGGCAGGAAGTTCTTGTCCCGGTACCAGAGGCCGGTGGCGGGGTCGAGGAGCCCGGGGCCGCCCTCGGCGCTCTTGGTGTGGGTGTAGAGGCTGTGCAGCTTGGTCCAGTAGGCCGGGTCGCCGCGCAGGGCGCCGAGCCCGGCGAACGGCGGCATGCCCATGTGCAGGGCGTCGTCCCACCACCAGTCGTCGTTCTTGTCCACCGGGTCGACGGCGGTCATGCGGTGCAGGCAGGTCTCGATCGCGGTGAGTTTGGCGGGGTCGGGCTCGGCCTCGTACAGGTCGAGGTAGACCTGTCCCGCGCACTGGTTGTCGGCGTCGCGGGTGGTGGTGCCGCCGTTCAGGCCGTAGGCGCGGCTCTCCGCCCAGGAGCGGGCGCGGTCGAGGTAGCGGGCGTCCCGGGTGAGCCGGTACAGGGCCATGAGGCCGCTGTAGAAGGTGGCGTTGGCCCACAGGTTGTCGCCGGTGTCCGGGTGGGCGGCGATCCACCGGTCGGCGACCTTGCGCAGCACGGCGGTGATGTCGGCCCGGGAGGGCAGGGCGTCCGCGCCGGCGGACGCCGGGCGGGTGGCGGTGCGCGGTGCGGCGGCCCGCGCTACGCCGCCGAGCAGGGGTGCCCCTGCGGTCGCGAGCGCGGCGCCGGTGCCGAGGAAGTGCCGTCGGTCCATGGGAGGGCCTTCCGTGGTGGGGGTGGTGTACGGGGGTGGGGGCGTACGGGTCGGAGCAGAGATGACCGGAGACACCGGATATTCACGTCCATGAACAGCAGGTATCCCCATGAACTGGCGCCAGCGTAAAGGACTGGACCACGGCGCCACCAGACTCGCGACACCGCCGGCCCCGCCGGAGCGGGCCGGCCAGGGCGGCCGAGCGACATCCGGGCAGAGGCTTAAGTTGACTCTGTCAAATCTGACCTCTAGATTCGACGGCGCCGGCTCGACACCGCCGGACGGCGCACCCCCGGCCGCCACGACCCGAGACACCCCAGGAGCCAGAGGAATGAACTGCTACGACTGCCAGCAGCTGAGCGCGCGGACGGCCGCGGTCGGCACCTGCGCGCACTGCGGCGTGGGCGTCTGCTCCCACCACGGCGAGGTCGTACGCCCGGCCGTACGCCACTTCAGCGGCATGACGGCGGCCCGCGTCGGCAGGGGCGCCCCGAGGATCGCCTGCCCCACGTGCCGCACGGCCGGGCACACCGCCCCCGCACCCGCGTAAAATTGATCCGGTCAACTGTGTCGCCTACTGTGGGGAGTGGCCGAAGGAGTGTGACCCCCACCATGGAGACATCGGCGAAGAACCCGCCGAGGACGGCGACCGAGCTGCTGCGGCAGAAGGGGCTGCGCAGCACCGCGCAGCGCCGCGCCGTGCTCGACGCGCTGACGGCCGGCTCCCATGCCACCGCGGCGGAGGTCGAGCAGCGCATCGAGGCGGCGCACCTGGCCGCCGGGCTGTCCCGCCAGGGCCTGTACAACGTGCTGGACGACCTGACGCGCGCCGGCCTCGTCCGGTGCATCGAGCCCGCGGGCTCCCCCACCCGCTACGAGCTGCGCGTCGGCGACAACCACCACCACCTGGTGTGCCGTGCCTGCGGGCGCATCGAGGACGTCGACTGCACCGTGGGGGCCGCCCCGTGCCTCGACCCGCTCGACGCCAAGGGCTTCGCGCTCGACGAGGCGGAGATCACCTGGTGGGGCGTGTGCGACGCGTGCCGTCCGGCGGACGCCTGACACCGCAGGGCGCGTCCGGCGGCGCACCGCGCGCCCGGCGGCCCCGGCTCGGGCAGGATGGTGGGGGTGAGCAATCGGGACACATCGGATGCCGCCACCGCCGCTATCGAGGGCGAGCCGCGCTTCCTCGACCCCGCGGTCTTCACCTCGCCGCGGCTGCTGGGTGAGCTGCTGCACCCGGATTTCCGCTCGTCCGGCGCCTCCGGCAGAGCGCGGGCCCGCCAGTCGTACATCGACGAGCTGCGCGAGTGGGGCCCTGCCGTGACGGCCGCGGGCACGGTCAGCCGGCGCGTGGCCCGGGAGCTCGCCCCCGACCTGGTGCTCCTCACCTTCGACGTCAGCGTCGGGGAGCGGCGGGCGCACCGCAGCTTTCTGTGGCGCAGGACGGCAAGGGCCGGCTGGCAGCTGTACTTCACCCAGGGCACCGGCTTCACCCCCGAGGACATGGAGCCGCCGCGCTGACGGGCGCGGCGCACTCCCGGAGGCGGCGGCGCGTCGGACGACCACCACGGCGGGCAGCCCGCGCAGGGCCCGGCCGGGCCCGGGCCCGAGCCGGCGCCGGCCGCCGGGCCTTCGGGCTCGACGGCCGGCCCGGCCAGGCCGCCGCGCCCGGTGCGGCGCGGCGAGCCGCTGCAGCGGCTCCTGTTCGGCGGGGTGTACGGCTCGGTGCTGGCGAGCGCGCTCGCCGCCGCGCTCGGCAACGAGGGCGGGCGGCCCGACCCCGGCTACGACGCGGCATGGGTGTGCGCCGCTGCGGTGGCCGCCGCGGCCGCCCACGGGTACGCGCACGCCATCGCCCACCGCAGGATCGTCCGCGGCAGAGTCACCCCGCGGATCCTCGCCTCGGTGCTCAGCGAGTGGCCGCTGCTCGCCGCTGCGACGCCGACCGTGGTGGCCCTGCTCGGCGCGTACGCCGGGTGGTGGAGCGAGGAGGGCGCACTCGACGTCTCGCTAGCGCTCAACACCGCCGCCCTCTTCGGGTGGGGGCTGTGGGCGGCGCGGGCCGCCGGGCAGAGGTGGCTCGCCTGCTGCCGGGCCGGGGGCGCCGACGTGCTGCTCGGCCTCTTCATCGTCGTGGTGAACGTGCTGACGAAGTGAGGGGCTGTTCCTGATCCCCGGTTCTGCGCGCGGACCTGGGTCCCGCGCCGGCGTGGTGTCCGGGGCACCGGCCGGGGAGAGGAGCTGTCGGGCTCGCGGCGAGCGGCCGAGGCCGGGTGCCCGGGGTGCCGCGGTGTTCTGCTCGGCGGCGCCGGCCCGGGAGGACGAGGTCACTCGTAGTCAGGCAGGGTGAGTGCGCTGTATGTGGCGTGCGCAGGCTCGGCGGGGAGGGCCGAGAGCGCGCGGAGGGCCGCGTTGCGCTCCTTGAGGGACTCCTCGGTCGCGGGGAAGAGGGCCGTGTCGCCTCCGTTCGCGAGTTCCTGGTTGAGGGTCACGAACGGCCGCAGCACCCTGTCGTAGGCGTCGAACGCCTCCGCGTGGCCGGTGTGCGTGGCCAGCTCTCCGGCCAGGACATACGCGCCGACCAGGGCGAGGCTGGTGCCCTGCCCCGTCAGGAACGACGGGGCGTAGGCGGCGTCGCCGACCAGGGCGACCCGGCCACGGGACCAACTCGTCATCCGTATCTGGCTGATGGCGTCGAAGAACAGGTCCGCGGCGGCGCGCATCCCGGCGACCATCCGGGGAATCTCCCAGCACTCGTCGGGGAAGGCGGCAGCGACCAGTTCGCGCTGCGCGTCCAGGTCGCGGAAGACGCCGAAGGGCGGGTCGGGGCGCTTGAAGGAGAGCAGCCCGAACACTTGCCCTCCGGAGCCGGCGGCGTAGAGGGCGGCGCGCCGGCTGGGGGTGTTCCACAGCATGCCCTCGTGGGAGAGCCCGAGGTGGTTGGGCACGGTGAAACCGGCGAAGCACGCGCCGAGGTAGTGGTGGAAGGGCTCCTCTGGGCCGAAGACCAGCCGGCGGGTGTGGGAGTGGATTCCGTCCGCCCCGATGACGACGTCGAAGGTGCGGCGGGCGCCGCTGCGGAAGGTCACCCCGATGCCGTCGGGACGGTCGTCGAGGGTGGCGACGGAGTCGTCGAACAGGAACGTGGCGGACTCGCGGACGGCGTCGTAGAGGGCCTCGGTCAGGTCGCCGCGCTGGACCTCGAGGTCTCCGTCCGCACCGATGGCCATGCTCTCGGCGCTCAGGGCGGCGATGGTGCTGCCGTCGGCGTCCACGAAGGTGACACGGCGCGTGTTGACATGGGCCTTCCGCAGCCGGGGCAGGATGTTCATCCGCCGCACGACCTCCAGGGCGGTGCCGCGGATGTCGATGGGGTAGCCGCCACCGCGCACGGCGGCCGCCTTCTCGACGACGGTGACGTCGAAGCCGTGACGGTGCAGCCAGTAGGCGATCGCAGGTCCGGCGATACTCGCACCGGAGACGAGGACGGAGCGGTCGCGGTGGCGGCGGTGTGTCTCGGTCATGTTCGGTCCTTCGGGTTTGTCGGTGTTTTCCTGAGGTGCGCCTTCGGCGGGACGGGCTTCCCGGGGCACTGCTCCCCGCTGGTCGTGTCGGCGGGCACGACAGCCCGGCCCTGCCGGTGGCCAGGTACGGCCCTGTGGTGACGGCGCGGCACGGCAGGTTCAGGCTGTCGGCCAGTACCCGCCGCCGCCGGCGCCGGCCCGACGGGGCGCGGCCCAGCGGCGCGGCGCCGTCGAGGTCTTGGAACTCGTCGTCGTGGGCGGCCCGTTCGAGCCAGGACCGGAGTGCGTCGCCCAGCGCTCCCACGGCGGGCAGGAACCGGTACCTGGGCCGGCGGGAGGTGCCGGCGCCTGCAATGAAACTACACCGTGCAGTGCAGCAAGTAAACCGGACGGTGTAAAGTTGCCCTCGGAGGTGGAAGTGAACTCTGCCGGCAGGGAGAAGACGGTGCGCGAGGGCTCCTCGGAGAAGCGGAAGGCGATCCTCGCCGCCGCCCGGGACCTGTTCGTCCACGAGGGTGTGGACCGCGTCAGCATGGACGCCGTCGCGGCCCGGGCGGCCGTCTCGAAACGCACCGTGTACGACTACTTCGGCGACAAGCGGCGCCTCTTCCTGGCCATCCTCTCCGACGTGTCCGAGTCACTGCTGGCCACGGGCCGCCGGGCGATCGAGGAACACCTCGCGAAAGACGCGCCGATCACCACGGTGCCGCAACTGGAGGCGGCCTTCACCGCGTTGGCGATCGACCTCGGCACGGCGGTCGTCGGCTCCGCCGACTACTCCGCCGGGTTCGCCCTCGTCGCCCAGGAGCGCCTGCGGACACCGACGACCGAGGACGACATCGAGACGGCGCCGATGCAGGCGGCGCTCGCGGAACGCATCGCCCACTTCGCCGATGCCGGGCTCCTGGACACGGACAACCCGCGTCTGGCCGCCGATCACTTCGGCGCCCTGACTCTCCTGCTGGCCTACGAACGCCAACCGGTCCCCGCCCACGCCGACCCCGACCGGATCCGCCAGACCATGATCGACGGAGCGCGCGCGTTCATCCGCGCGTATGCCGCGCGCTGATTCGGCCGGCGCCGCGGCACCGAGTCCGACGACGTACTCGCGACCGAGCGCCGACGTCGGCCGCCGAGGCCCTCGGGGCCGGCACCTGGACGCCGCGGCGCGGCGCCAGAGCCGTCACCGCGATGTTCCTCGAAGGCAGCGGGCACCCGGGCACGCCCGGCGCCGGACACCGAGGGCACGAGCGCCTTCCGAACCGGGCGCCGCCCTACTGCTCGGACGAGACGAGCTCGTCGGCGGCCCCGTTCACCGGCTGCGGGGTGCCGGTGAGGTCCATCACGAAGAGGGGGACGCCCAGTCCGTCGGCGCGGGCGCGGGCCCCTTCGGTGTATCCGGCCAGCGAGAACACCACGGCGGCCACCGTGTCGTACCGGCCGTACAGCCAGACGCGTTCGACCGCGCGCAGCGTGGTGCGGCTGGTGGTGGGGTCCACCCGGGCGACCACCTCGGGCCCCCGCAAATCGACGCCGGACTCGGGGCGCCGCTCGGCGGCGACGCCGTGGAAACCGAGCCACCGCAGATAGAGCCCGGCCGCGGTGACGGCGTCCCGCGCGGTGCGGATGGTCAGCGGGCGGAACGAGGGCCGGGGCGCGGCCGCGGTGCGGGGCAGCGGGATGTGCGGGGGGCCCGCCTGCCCCCCGGGAGGCAGGGCGGGCGCCTGCGGGGCCGCGGGCTGGACCGGGATGCGGAGCACCGTGCCGCAGGGGCAGCCGAGCCGGGGCTGCGGCCAGTGCCCTTCGCGCCCGCAGGCCGGGCAGCGCACGAGGACCCACTCGTCACTCCTGGAGCGGTGCGGCACCGGCTCGGGCCTGGCGCCCGAGCACAGCGGCGGGACGACAGGGGCTCCGCAGGCGCAGGCGTAGGCGGGCGGGGCGTAGCGGTGTCTGCGCCCGCAGACCGGGCAGTCCACGCCGACCGGTCGTTGCGCCTCCATCACGTGCCCCCTACGCCCGTTGCCGCCGCGCGGCCGGTTGCGCCGCGTGGACCATCGTCCACCACGAGCGACGCGTTGGGGAGAGGACCCCGGGCTCCCCCTTGACCCCGCGGCCGATCGGCTCCTACATTCTTTCCGTATAGCAAAACAACACTTCCACATTACGGAATTGGCGCTCTCAGGTGGCGCGACAGAGCCCGAATCCGCCAGCCGAATGAGGAGCGCTCATGCCTCGAATGACCGCCGCCCGCGCGGCAGTTGAAATCCTGAAGCGCGAAGGTGTCACCCATGCCTTCGGTGTGCCGGGGGCGGCGATCAACCCCTTCTACGCCGCACTCAAGGCGGCCGGCGGCGTCCAGCACACCCTGGCCCGCCATGTCGAGGGCGCCTCGCACATGGCAGAGGGCTACACCCGCGCGCACCGGGGCAACATCGGCGTCTGCGTCGGCACGTCGGGCCCCGCGGGCACGGACATGATCACCGGCCTGTACTCGGCGATCGGCGACTCGGTCCCGATCCTGTGCATCACGGGCCAGGCCCCGACCGCCGTGATCCACAAGGAGGACTTCCAGGCCGTCGACATCGCCTCGATCGCCCGGCCCGTCACCAAGGCGGCGACGACGGTGCTTGAGGCCGCGCAGGTGCCCGGCGTCGTGCAGCAGGCGTTCCACCTGATGCGGTCGGGCCGGCCTGGGCCCGTACTGGTCGACCTCCCGCTCGACGTGCAGCAGACGGAGATCGAGTTCGACCCCGAGACCTACCAGCCGCTGCCCGTCTACCGCCCCGTGGCCTCGCGGGCGCAGGCGGAGAAGGCCGTGCGGATGCTCGCGGCGTCCGAGCGGCCGCTGATCGTCGCGGGCGGCGGGGTGGTGAGCGCGGACGCCTCCGCGCTGCTCGTGGAGTTCGCGGAGCTCACCGGCACCCCCGTCGTGCCGACGCTGATGGGCTGGGGAACGATCGCCGACGACCACGAACTCAACGCGGGCATGGTGGGGTTGCAGACCTCGCACCGCTACGGCAACGCCACGTTCCTGGAGTCCGACTTCGTGCTCGGCATCGGCAACCGCTGGGCCAACCGGCACACCGGCAGGCTCGATGTCTACCGCGCGGGGCGCACGTTCGTGCACGTCGACATCGAACCCACCCAGATCGGCAAGATCTTCGCGCCCGACTACGGGATCGCCTCCGACGCGGGCGCCGCGCTCGCCCTCTTCGTCGAGGTGGCGAAGGAGCTCAGGGCCGCGGGCGAACTCCCCGACCGCAGCGCCTGGGTGGCGGCCGCGCGCGGGCGCAAGGCCACCCTGCACCGCAGGACGCACTTCGACGACGTGCCGCTCAAGCCGCAGCGGGTGTACGAGGAGATGAACCGCGCCTTCGGCCCCGAGACCCGGTACGTCTCCACCATCGGGCTCTCACAGATCGCCGGGGCCCAGATGCTCCACGTCTACCGGCCGCGCCACTGGATCAACTGCGGCCAGGCGGGCCCGCTCGGCTGGACGATCCCCGCGGCCCTCGGCGTCGCGACGGCCGACCCGGAGGCGAGCGTGGTGGCGCTCTCGGGGGACTACGACTTCCAGTTCATGCTGGAGGAGCTCGCGGTGGGCGCGCAGCACCGCATCGGCTATGTGCACGTGCTGGTCAACAACGCCTATCTGGGCCTGATCCGGCAGGCACAGCGCGCGTTCGACATGGACTTCCAGGTCAATCTGGAGTTCGAGAACATCAACTCGCCCGAGACCGGCGGCTACGGGGTCGACCATGTGAAGGTCGCGGAGGGACTCGGCTGCCGCGCCCTCAGGGTCACGGAGCCCGACGCGCTGCTGCCGGCCTTCCAGGAGGCGAAGAAGCTGGCGGCGGAGCTGCGCGTGCCCGTCGTGGTGGAGGCGGTGCTCGAACGCGTCACGAACATCTCGATGAGCAGCACCGACATCGCCTCGGTCCACGAGTTCGAGGATCTTGCGACCGCGCCGGGCCACGCGCCCACCGAGATCCTCCCGCTGGCCTGAGGCTGGCGGGAGCCCCGGGAGGGACGGCCCCGGGGAGCGCAGAGGGCCCCGCGCCGCGACCGGCGCGGGGCCCGCGCACGTGCCGCCCCGTGCCGCGACCGGCCCACCCGGCCCACCTGGCCCACCTGGCCCACCTGACCTGCCTGATACACCTGACGGCCCATCACGCGGCCTGCACCGCGGGCCCGTTGGCGCGACGTCAGACAGCGGGCGCCGCCAGGCCGTCGAGGAGCAGGTCGATCATGCGGCGCACCCGGTAGTCGGGGAAGGTCCCGACGCCGACGCAGAGGTTGCCGACCGCGAGCATGAAGTCGTAGGCCCGCACGTCCGCCCGGCTGCGCCCGGCCGCCGCCGACGCGCTCAGCAGCTGGTCGAGCACGGGGAGCAGGCGCTCGACGAACTCCTCGTGCAGGCTCTCGAACCCGGCCTGGTCGGAGTGGAGCGCCTCGGCGAGACCGTGCTTGGTGACCAGGAAGTCGGCGAACCGGTGCACCCACAGCCGCAGGGACTCGTACGGGGTGCCGGCGGCCTGCGGGGTCCGCGCGGCGGCGGCGAGCTCGTCGAGCTGGTGCCGGAAGACACCGACCACCAGGTCGGCCCTGGTGGGGAAGTGGCGGTAGACGGTGCCCATGCCGAGCCCCGCCTCCGCGGCGATCTCGCGCACGGGGGCGTTGATCCCCGCGCGGACGAAGACGGCCGCGGCGGCCTCCAGGAGCGTCCGCTCGTTCCTGCGGACGTCCGACCGCCTGCTCTGGCCGGCGCCGGCCTGCGGAGTGGTGTCCCTGGGCATCGCGGAAGCCTCCCGTTGCAAAGCGGAGCAATGCTCCGTATGGTGATGTGGAGCGGCGCTCCGCATCCATCGTGCCAGAGCGCGCCGCCGGCCGTGCTGCCCACTCGGAAAGGCATCCCCCTGATGAACCTGATGAACCACACCACCGAGGCCGCCCCGGTCGTCTCCGTCGCGCCGGTCACCCTGACCGTGCCGGGACGCGGCGAGGACCTGCGGGTACGGGTCTCGGCGCCGGTCACGGGAGACGGCCTGCCGGTCGTCCTCCTCTCGCACGGCGCGACGCTGACCATGGACGACTACGAGCCCCTGGCCGGCCGCTGGGCCGCCCACGGGTTCGTCGTCGTCCAGCCCACCCACCTCGACTCGGCCGGCCTCGCACCCGACGACCCGCGCACCCCTGACCTCTGGCGCATCCGGGTCGACGACCTGGCGGCGATCCTCGACCGCCTGCCGGCCGTCGCGGGCGCGCTGCCCGGCCTCGCCGGGCGCGTCGACCGCGTCCGCGTGGCGGTCGCGGGGCACTCGTGGGGCGCGCAGAGCGCCTCGGTGCTCGCGGGCGCGCGGGTCGTCGGGGCCGACGGCGTACCCGGTGAGAGCCTGGCCGACCCGCGGGTCCGCGCGGCGGTGCTGCTCAGCCTGCCGGGGACGGGCGGCGCCGGCCTGAGTCCTTTCGCCGCCGAGCACTTCCCGTTCATGAGCCCCGACTTCGCGGAGATGAAGACGCCGAGCCTGGTCGTCGCGGGCGACCACGACCAGTCCCCGCTGACGGTGCGCGGCCCCGACTGGTTCACCGACGGCTACCGCCTCGCCCCCGGCGCCACCGATCTGCTGACCCTGTTCGGCGCCGAGCACGGGCTCGGCGGCATCCAGGGCTCCCACGACACACGGACCACCGACGAGAACCCCGAGCGCGTGGCGCTCGTCGGGCAGGCGACGCTCGCGTACCTGCGCACGGCGCTGCGGCTCGACGACGGGGCGTGGCCAGCCGCCAGGCGGGCCCTGGCCGCGGCGGACGCCCCGCTGGGCCGGGTCGACACGAAGTGACGGCCGCCCGCGCGGGGTCACTCCCCCGCCGCGGCCGCCAGGCGCTCGCGCAGTTCGACCTTGCGCACCTTGCCGCTGACGGTCATGGGGAAGGAGTCCACGACCTCGACGCGGTGCGGGACCTTGTGGCGGGCGAGGCGCTCGGCGCAGTAGGCGGCGATCTCCTCGGCACCGGGCGGGTCGGCCGGGTCCCTGGGGATCACGCAGGCGGCCACCGCCTCGCCGTAGCGCTCGTCGGGCACGCCCACCACCTGCACGTCGGCGACCTTGGGATGGGTGTGCAGGAACTCCTCGATCTCCCGGGGATAGATGTTCTCACCGCCCCTGATGATCATGTCCTTGATCCGGCCGACGATCTCCACATAGCCGTCGTCCCTGATCACCGCCAGGTCGCCGGTGTGCATCCAGCGGCCCGCGTCGAGCACCTCGGCGGTGTGGGCGGGGTCGTCCCAGTAGCCGAGCATCACGCTGTAGCCGCGGGTGCACAGCTCCCCCGCCTCGCCGCGCGGCAGGGTGGTGCCGGTCGCGGGGTCGACCACCTTGACCTCGATGTGCGGCAGCGCCCTGCCCACGGTGCCGGTGCGCCGCTCCAGGTCGTCGCCGCGCCGGGTCTGCGTGGAGACGGGCGAGGTCTCCGTCATGCCGTAGCAGATGGCCACCTCGGTCATGTGCATCTCGGTGACGACCCGCTTCATCACCTCCACCGGGCAGGGCGAGCCCGCCATGATGCCGGTGCGCAGCGAGGACAGGTCGTACGCGGCGAAGTCGGGCAGCCCGAGCTCCGCGATGAACATGGTGGGGACGCCGTACAGCGAGGTGCACCGCTCCCGCCGCACGGCGTCCAGGGTCGCGGCCGGGTCGAAGGACGGGGCGGGGATCACCAGGCACGCGCCGTGCGACGTGGCCGCGAGACACCCCATCACCATGCCGAAACAGTGGTAGAAGGGCACCGGGACGCAGATCCGGTCGGCCGCGGTGTAGCCCACCGACTCCCCGACGAAATAGCCGTTGTTGAGGATGTTGTGGTGGGAGAGCGTGGCGCCCTTCGGGAAGCCGGTGGTGCCGGAGGTGTACTGGATGTTGATGGGGTCGTCGCAGGACAACGTGGCCTCGCGGGCGGCCAGTTCCCCGGCGGTGGCGCCGTCGGACGCGGCCGTCAGCTCGTCCCAGGACCGTTCCCCGATGTAGTGGACGGCGCGCAGGGCAGGACAGTCGGGCCTGAGCGCGTCGACCATCGCCCGGTAGTCGCTGGTGCGGTGGGCGGGAGTGGCGATCAGCACCGAGACGCCGGACTGCCGCAGCACGAACGCGGCCTCCGGGGCCCGGTAGGCGGGGTTGAGGTTGACCATGACCGCGCCGACACGGGCCGTCGCGTACTGCACGAGCACCCACTCGGGGCAGTTGACGGCCCAGATGCCCACCCGGTCGCCCTTGGCGACGCCGAGGGCGAGCAGGGCGCGGGCGAGCCGCTCCACGTCGGCGCCGAACTCCGCGTAGGTCCAGCGGCGGCCCGAGGCCACGTCGACCAGCGCGGGCGAGGCGCCGTGGGCGGCGACCGCGCGGGCGAGGTTCGCGCCGATGGTGTCGCCGAGCAGCGGCGTGGTGCCGGTGCCGTGGGTGTACGAGAGCCCGGCCGCGCCGGAGTCCTCCGTCATGTCAGGTCCTCCTCCGTGTACTCCGCGCCCGGCTCCGCGCCCGCGGCGGTGCGCTCGCGCAGCTCGATGCGGCGGATCTTGCCCGAGACGGTCTTCGGCAGTTCCGCGAACTCGATGCGCCTGACCCGCTTGTAGGGGGCGAGCACCGCGCGCGAGTGCGCGAACAGCGCCTTCGCCGTGTCGGGTCCCGGCTCCCAGCCTTCGGCGAGCACCACGTACGCCTTGGGCACGGCGAGCCGCAGCGGATCGGGCGCGGGCACGACGGCGGCCTCGGCGACCGCCTCGTGTTCGAGCAGCGCGCTCTCCAGCTCGAAGGGGCTGATCTTGTAGTCGCTCGCCTTGAACACGTCGTCGCTGCGGCCCACATAGGTGAGGTAGCCGTCCGCGTCCCTGGCGGCGATGTCGCCCGTGCGGTAGTGGCCGCCCGCCATGGCCTCGGCGGTGCGCTCCGGGTCACCGTGGTATCCGGCCATCACGCCGACCGGGCGGTCCGCGAGGACGACGCCGATCTCGCCCTCGGCCGCGCCGGGTTCGCCGGTCACCGGGTCGAGCAGCTCGATGGCGAAGCCGGGCAGCGGGCGGCCCATCGAGCCCGCCTTGACCAGCTGGCCCGGCGAGTTGGCGACCTGGACGGCCGTCTCCGTCTGCCCGAAACCGTCCCTGATGGTGACGCCCCACTCGCGCCGCACGGTCTCGATGACCTCCGGGTTGAGCGGCTCCCCCGCGGCGACGACCTCGCGCGGCGGGGTGCGCAGCTGCGTCAGGTCGGCCTGGATCAGCATCCGCCACACGGTCGGCGGGGCGCAGAAGCTGGTGACGCCGGCCTCGTCCATCTCGGCCATCAGCCGCACCGGGTCGAAGCGTGTGTAGTTGTGGACGAAGACCGTGGCCTCCGCGTTCCACGGCCCGAACAGGTTGGACCAGGCGTGCTTGGCCCAGCCGGGCGAGGCGATGTTCAGGTGCACGTCGCCCGGCTTCAGCCCGATCCAGTACATCGTCGCGAGGTGGCCGACCGGATAGGAGACATGGGTGTGCTCGACGAGCTTGGGGCGCGCGGTGGTGCCCGAGGTGAAGTAGAGCATCAGCGGGTCACCGGCGGCGGTCGGCCCGTCGGGCGCGAAGTCGTACGGCGCCGCCGCGGACTCCTCGTAGGCGAGCCAGCCCGGGGGCAGCGGGTCGGCCCCGACCGCGATCCGGGTGTAGCCCCCGGGCACGCCGTCGAACTTGGCGGTGTCGGCGGCCCGTACGAGGACGTGCCGCGCCCCGCCGCGCTCCACCCGGTCGCGCAGGTCGACCGTGCCGAGCAGCGGCGTCGCGGGGATGACGACGGCCCGCAGCTTGATCGCGGCGAGCGCGGTCTCCCACAGCTCCACCTGGTTGCCGAGCATCACGACGATCCGGTCGCCCGCCCGCACGCCGACCGCGCGCAGCCAGTTGGCGACCTGGTCGGAGCGGGCGGCCAGCTCGGGGAAGGTCCGCAGGGCGCGGGTGCCGTCCTCCTCGACGATGTGCAGTGCGGGCCGGTCCGCGTTGCGGGGGTCGGCGGCGATCTCGTCGAACCAGTCGAGGGCCCAGTTGAAGTGCGCGGGCCGCGGCCAGGCGAACCCGTCGTACGCGCCCCGGTAGTCCTCGCGGTGTGCCAGCAGGAAGTCGCGTGCCGCCCTGAACTGCCCGGTGGGACCGTCCGGCGCCGCGTCCCTGCCGGTGGTGCCGCCTGCCGTCATCGTGGTGCCCCTCTTCGTCGCCGGCTTCCTTGCCGGACCCTTGACCCGCATCGTGCAATCAGTGATACAGGTCTCACCACCCCCGTACGGGGGTGACGCGGAAAAGCGGCGGAAGGTGCGGACGCGTGACGGGTGCGGGCGAGTCGCGGGAGGTCAGGTCGGCGCTGGCCGGGCTGCGCAGATCGGCGGGTCTACCGGTCGCCTTCGGCGGGCTGCTGCACGACGCGGCGAACCTCAGGCTCACCGAGCTGACGGGCGCGACCACGGCCGCGCTGCGCGGCCTGCGGATCTCGTCGGGCCTCGGCGTCGGCGGGAAGGCGCTGGCGCTCGCGAGGCCGTGCGGGGTGGCCGACTACGCGGCGGCGCGCCACATCAGCCACGAGTACGACACGGCGGTGGCGGCCGAGGGGCTGCGCTCCGTCGTCGCGGTGCCGGTGGTCGTGGGGCGGCGGGTGCGGGGCGTGCTGTACGGGGCGCTGCGGACGCCGCTGCCGATCGGCGACCGGGTCTTCGACGCGGCGGTGGCCGCTGCACGGGACGTGGAGCAGGCGCTGGCAGTCGGCGACGAGGCGCGCCGGCTGCTGGACCGCGCGGACGGCGCCGCGGCGGCCGGTCCCGGCGCGCCGCTGTCCCCTGGCGCCTGGGAGGAGGTGCGGGCGGCCCACGGCGAGCTGAGGGCGCTCGCGCCGCGCATCGCGGACCCCGGGCTGCGCGCGGGGCT
>NZ_BAABEP010000011.1:138462-150323 GCF_039540215.1 Streptomyces tremellae | reverse complement strand
CCCCACCCCCCACCCGCCCACGACCCCGCCACGCCGTCACCCCACGACCCGACCACACCGGAACACGAACCCCCGGGCACCCACCCCGACAGCGAACCCGGCCGCCCCTACCGCGAGATACTCGACCAGCAGGTCCACCGCGCCAACCACGACCCGGAGTACTTCAAGAAGTACTACCGCTCGAACGGCATCAGGAAGTCGACGGACGCACTGGACGACAACCGAAATCCGCTGCCACACCTGATCAAGTCGCATCCCAACGGCCCTTGGATCGCCGCCACAGATGCGCCGCCTCCGCTGAGTCCTGGCTATCTGGATCATGGAGCCATTCACGACACGGCGGGCTTGGCCCACGAGACGCATGACCTGCTGAACGGCAAAGCCCATGAACGGCTGACGGCAATTCGTGCGGACACGCCGAAGCATGACCCCCTGATGGCTTTGCGTGAAGCGCTCGAAAAGACGGGAACACCAGAGGATCGCGCTGCCTACGACGCGGCGTCCCTTGAACACACCCCTCTGCACAGGGCCGTGACAGAGACGAGTGAGCAGTACGGGGAACTGGTTGCTCAGCACCACGCCATACCGCAACACTTCGATGTTGAAGAGCAGATGACGCTCCACGGGCCGCGGAACGGCAACGATCAGTTCGACCAGGTATGGCGCCTCAAGGACGGCGGCTACGTGGTGGTCGAGGCCAAGAGCAGCCTCACCACCGACCTCGGTGCGCGCAATCTTCCAGACGGGACGCGGGCGTCGCAGGGAACGAGAGTCTACCTGGAGGACATAATGCGCAAAATGCAAGAGCGTGGCCCACTTCACCCCAGCGAAGCCCAGCTTTCAATGGAGCTGCAGGAAGCCCTGCTCGATGGAAGGCTGGAGTATGTCCTTGTCAAGGGAAATCCCGTCGAGACAGTGCTGCATGATGGAAGTATCGTCGGTAGGCACGGCGGTTACTACATGCGACGGTTCGACGTAAGTTAAGAGGAGTATCACCGTGGTCGAGGTTACCCGGCATGTCAGCCCCGGGCGGAACAGTGAAGAATACGTCCGCGTCATGGCGGAGAGCACTGTCAAGGCGGTCGGCTTTCTGAGCCGGTCCTCCGAGATGCTGGGAAGCGCCCTGTCGACCGCAGAGTTGCACGCGAAAGCCCGTTGTCTGATCGATCCGCGTGCCGCGCGCGTCGAGACCTGGGAAGCGGTGGTGACGGCAATGCAGATCGGATCGGCACTGTTCGCTGCCGCCGCGGCGCCACCCGAGACGACGATCCAGGCGCGCATTGACCATGACGTACGCACGATCCCTGCCGCCGGCCCCCGGGGCTTTGTCAGTCCCGGCAACTGGCTCACCGCCTTCTGGCTCGCCATCGTCTGCCGCGATCAAACACGTATGACCCAGCTCTGCGAAATCCCCCTCGACCTCTTCCGCGCATCACAGCGCAACGAGGGCTGGGAGGCGGACGAGTACGTCTTCCAGTGGATCGACACGCTTCAGACCTACTGGCTCCGGCGTCCCGGTGTCGCCGAAAAACTTCTCAAGACCATCGAGCTCTCCCACCCCGACACCGCCACCATCACCCCCAAGGACCTGCTCAACCACATCCTCTACCAGCCCATCAACTTGTTCCACCGCTTCGTCACTCATGACACCGACGGCTATGACCAAGCCCTCTATGAAGCGCTCCAATACCACAAGGGCTACTGGACATCGGACGAGGAGCGGGTAAACAATCCGACCGGATACATTGCGCTGGGCCCCCTCGCCATCACCTGTCTCGCTCACGACGGCGAATTCCCCCTCAACGTCACCTCCGACTATCTCCCCCACCACCTCATCCAACGCAGCTGGCTCGGTGAGTTCCCGACCTGACGGTCGCGATCCCGCCTCCGCCGTCTCTCGGGGGCGGCAGGCGCACTTGCGCCATAGAGACACTGTGTTGGCCGGCAATGCCCAGTGGCCGGGTCGAACAAGGGACTGGGAAATACCGAGTGAACCGATGCAGGGCCTGGCAGAAGACGCACGGAAGTGGTCAGAAGGGGCGCACCGCAACGCTGTCGGGCTTGCGACTGCTCTGGGGCTGCCGGCGGAACGGTACGCGGAAGATGCTCTGCTGCTGATGCCCGCACTGCAGAACTACGTGGACCTCCTGCCGCTGGGGGAGTTCGAAAAGGAGGACTGGATTGCGCTCCATACAGATCTCACTTCCTACCTCGGCGACGTACTCGTGCGGCGCTGGGGGGCCGCCTGGGGAAAGGTCGAGGATCCCGATTCACCGGTAGGTCACCGATATGTCGTGGAGGCCACGGGCCTGGACAATGCCGTCCACCAGGTCGAGCCGTACGACGTCGTCATGGAGGAGTTCGAGAATCCTCCGATCGGGATCGGCCGCATGCTCGCAAACGCGGAAGCTGTCCTGCATGTCACCCCGACCACGAACGGGCCTGCGCACACCACGCCTTGAAGCCGCCCTGCGTGGCATCGATGTGTTCTTTGCGGGCGGGGTTCAGTGGAAGGCGCCGGTGTAGGCGTTGAGGGCGGGTTGGCCGCCCAGGTGGGCGTAGAGGACGGTGGAGTCCTTGGGGATGGTGCCGTCGCGCACGAGGTCGATCAGGGCCGCCATGGACTTGCCCTCGTAGACGGGGTCGAGGATGACGCCTTCGAGGCGGCCGGTGAGGCGGATGGCGTCGAGGGTGGAGGGGGCGGGGATGCCGTAGGCGTCGCCGGCCCAGCCGGGCAGGAGGGTGATCTCGTCGTCGGCCAGGTCCCGTCCGAGGCCGATGAGTCCGGCGGTGGCGCGGGCGATCCTGGCGACCTGGGCGCGGGTCTCGGCCGCCTTGGCGGAGGCGTCGATGCCGAGGACGCGGCGCGGGCGGTCCTGGCCCGCGAAGCCCGCGATCATGCCTGCCTGGGTGCTGCCGGTGACACTGCACACCACGATCGTGTCGAAGAAGACACCCAACTCGCTTTCCTGCTGACGTACTTCCTCGGCCCAGTTGGCGAAGCCGAGGCCGCCGAGCGGGTGGTCGGAGGCACCGGCGGGGATCGCGTACGGGGTGCCGCCCGCGGCCCGTACGTCGTCGAGGGCGCGGTGCCAGCTGTCCTTCTCCCCGATGCCGAACCCGGCGTCGACGAGCCGTACGTCCGCGCCCATCAGGCGGGACAGCAGGATGTTGCCGACGCGGTCGTTCACGGAATCGGGCCAGTCGACCCAACTCTCCTGCACCAGAACGGCCTTGAGGCCGAGGTGCGCGGCGACCGCGGCGACCTGCCGGGTGTGGTTGGACTGCACGCCGCCGATGGTGACGAGGGTGTCGGCGCCCTGCCGCAGCGCCTCGGGGACCAGGTACTCCAGCTTCCGCGTCTTGTTGCCGCCGAACGCGAGGCCCGCGTTGCAGTCCTCCCGCTTGGCCCAGACGCGGGCGCCGCCGAGGTGGTCGCTGAGCCGGTCGAGCGGGTGCACGGGGCTCGGGCCGAAGAGGAGGGGGTGGCGCGGGAAGTCGCTGAGGGGCATGGGTGCTCCTTTGCCGGGGCGCGGGCGTGGTGCGGATGGGGTGGCGGGCGCGGTGTCGTCGGGGTGCGGGCGCGTCCAGCCGCGGTCAGTCCGGGGGTGCCGAACCGTCCGCGGAGGATTCGGCCGCGGTGTCGTCGCGGGCGGGCGCGGTGTCGAGGAGCGGCAGCAGGGTCCCCCAGTTGGCCCGGGTCGCGGCCACGGCGCCCTCCACGTCGCCCGCGGCGCACAGGTCGACGATGCGGTCGTGCTGGGCGACCGAGGCGCGGCCGCTCAGCGAGGAGAAGCGCAGGCGCTCCACGCGGCGCAGCACGGGGGTGAACTGTTCGAGGACGGTGCGGACCGCGTCGTTGGCCGAGGCGACCACGGCGACCTGGTGGAAGTCGTCGTCGGCGGCGAGCGCATCCTCGGCGTCGCCCCGGCGCAGCGCGGCGGCGAACCGGGCGTTGGCCCGGCGCATGGTGTCGAGTTCGGCCGCGGACAGGCGCGGCACGGCCTCGCGTATGGCGAGTTCGTGCAGGGCGGCCGTGACCGACTGGGCGCCGCGCGCGGCGCGTTCGTCGAGGGGACTGACGATGGTGTGCCGCCCGGGTTTCGTCCGTACGAGCCCGGCCTGTTCGAGCCGCGCGAGCGCTTCCCTGACGGGGGTGCGGCTGACGCCCAACCACGCGACGAGATCGGTGTCGTTGAGCCGCTCGCCGGGTGCGAGGGTGCCCGCGACGATGGCGTCCCTGAGCGCCGCGTAGGCGCGGTCGCGGAGGAGTGATCGGGAGACGAGCCCTCGGCCCTGCGGTACCGGCATGCAACATATTGCATGCTGCGCCAGGGGGCGTTGTCAATGGGGGCGTTGGAGCGGGCGCCCCGGCTCGCAGCCGGGGCCGGCCCCCGACACTCGCCGCAAACCGCGCACGCGCGATCAAGTGGCGTTCCCCGGTGCATTTCCGCCCTCATCCGCTCCGCGGACATGGCCGATTTACCTGAGCCGATTCACGTAACGCACTGTACTTCCGGATGCCGCAGATCGGTAATGAGCCGTCGATGAAATGCTTTCTGGTCGGCTGCGACGTCTGTGCGGAGTTCCACGCCCAGCGGTGCGTTGGTGCTGCTTTCGGTGTGGGCACCTGCGCGCGGGCGCCGTCCGGCCGCGGAAAAGAACAACCGTTATTCGAACACGGCGTGAAGGCCGGTGAGGGGTGGGGGCATCCGTGCCGCTCCTCGCGGGACCGCGGCCCGGGCGCGATCTGATCCATCGCGCCCGAGCGGCAGCTCCTGCACGCCGCAGCACCCGCACACAGCTGCCGTGATGCGTCCGGCTCCACAGGTCGGCATCCCGGCACAGGCGTGGCCACAGCGGTTTCGATTTTACCATGCCGCCGCTTATGGCCATTGCCGCTCTCTTCGCACGCAGGCGGGTCCAAGAGGCCCGCGCAAAACAGCGGAAAGGCTTAGGTGACATGCCGCCTATCACGGTCATATTTGTGGTGTCCGGCCTCGCGGTCTGGCTCAACGGGCTCGCATTCCTCGGAGTGGGCGCCAAGAAAGCGGAAGGGACGCCCGACCCCCTCGTCTCGGTCGGGTGGGTGACGCTCGTCGCGGGCGTCGTCGACTTCGCCGAGGCCGTGTACCTCCTCGCGGCCGTCCCCCCGGCCACCGGGATACCGCTGGCCGGCCTCGTCGTGTTCTACGCGACGTTCTTCACGACGCTCGGCCTCACCCTGGTCAAGGGCCTCGACCTCAGGCCCGTGGGGAACCTGGCGGTCGCGGTGGCCCTGGTGCCGCTGTTCTGGTGGTCGTTCTTCGACGGCACCTGGATGTTCCAGTCGATCCTGGCGGTGTGGGCGGTGGCCTTCCTGAGCGTGGCCGCCACCACGTACGGCAGGCTCCCCGGGCGGATCCTCGGCGGGGTGCTCACCGTCACCGCGCTCTACACCTTCCTGACCCCCGCGGTCCTGCTCGCCCTGGGCCACGCCATTCCCTGACCCGTGGGCCGCGGCGGTCCACGGTCCCGGCCGTGGACCGCCGCGGTACTCAACTCCCCTGGCGGGAACCGCCCCTTCGGCGCGCCGCCTGTACGTCGTCGAGCCAGCGGCGCAGGGCCGCCCGGCCGCCCCACAGCGCGCCGAGCGGCGGGAGGCCGCCCCAGCCGACCAGGACGAGCGGGGTCACCAACTCGCCGCCGCCCGTGGCGGAGTACGCATGGCCGGACCTGCGGCGCACGTCGATCGTGCGGCCCTCCTCGTCGCCGGAGGGCTTCACCGCGGCGTCCGGATCCGTGGTGTGCCCGTCGCTTGAGCGGTAGGTGCCCGAGCACACCCACGACGGCGAGTCGGAACTGCCCTCGTCGTGGCAGGAGGCGACCCGGATCGTGCCGGCGTCCCCCGCCCAGCCCGCCGCGTACACCAGCCGCTGCACCCCGAGTCCGAACAGCCAGAGGAACAGCAGGAGCACCGCGGCCACCCCTGCGGCCTTCCCCACCAGGCGCCGCAGGCTGGGGGATTGGGCCCTGGCCCGCCCCCGCGCCGCTGCCTGCCCCGGCCCCCGGCCCTGCCCCTTCTTCTGGGGCTGGCGCTGCGCCGGCCGTGCGGGCTTCGGGACGCGGGGGTCCGGTTTCGCGGTTCTCGCCATGTGACGCCTCCGTCGCCGGCCGCCGACCGGGCGGCCGGGAGGTGGGTCGGTGACCTCATCCTGATCGGGCCGCGTGGCCCTGGCAACTCCCCGCGTACGAGGGCTCTGCCCCGTGGCCGCGCCGCGCGCCGGCCCGCCTACAGCCGCGCGGCGATCCGCCGGATCAGCTCGCGCGACGCCGCCTCGTCCAGGCTGCGGGCCTCCAGGCGGTCGAGCACCGTGCGGTACCCGGCCAGGTGCGCGGGGCTGTCGAGGAGCATCGAGCCGTGCTCGGCGTCGAGTTGGACGGTGTCGAGCGCGGGGACCGCACCGCTCAGATAGCAGATGTTGCCGCCCGCGCCGGGGGAGGTGCCGGTGCCGAACGGCAGGACGCGCACCGTGACGTTGTCCCGGGCGCCCATGTCCAGGAGGAACCGCAGCTGTTCGCGCGCGACGGCCGGGCCGCCGAGGTCCAGGCGCAGCGCGGTCTCGTGCACGATCGCCGTCAGCCGCGCGGAGGCGGCGCCGTACAGCACGGCCTGCCGCTTGATGCGGAACGAGACCCGGTGCTCGACCTCGTAGGGTGCGAGGGGCGGTACGGCGTCGCTGATCACCGCGTAGGCGTGCGCTCTCGTCTGGAGCAGACCGGGTAAGTGGACGGCCGACGCGGTGCGCATCGCCGGGGCGTGGTGCTCCAGTTCCGCCAGGTCGAGCGCGTCGGGCGCGACCAGGTCGCGGTACGCGTCCCACCAGCCGCGGGTGCGCCCGCCGGTCATCTCGGCCAGCGCCTCGACGTATGCCTCGTCCAGGCAGCCGTAGATGCGGGCCAGCGCGCGTACGCGCTCGGCGCTCACCCCGTACCTGCCGGACTCGATGCTGCTGATGCGGGGCTGGGAGGAGCCGTCGAGCGCCCCTGCCTGACCCGCGGTCAGCCCGGCCGACCGGCGCAGCCTGCGGAGTTCCGAGCCGAGTCGGCGCTGCCGCACCGAGGCGGCGGGGAGTGTTCTTGAGGGCATGCGGCCCGGCCTCTCTCGCACGTAGGTGTAGCTACTGCGCTACTGTTCCAGTAGGAGACTCTAGCGGGCTCCGCACACTGCCGGCGCGCCTACAGGGCGCGTACCGGTGTGTTCTGTACGGCGTCAGCCCTGGGCCGCGCCATCCGTGAAGTGGTCGAACTCGCCTGCTTTGACGCCGAGGATGAAGGCGCGGAGTTTGGCGGGGGTGGTGGTGACGATGGTGGTGGGGTCGTCGCTCTCGCGGAGTTTGACGGTCCCGTCGGGCGCGCTCGCCAGGTAGATGCAGCTGTTGGCTTCGGCGCTGTGGGTGGACTTCTGCCAGTCGAGGCCGGGCATGGACGCTCCGTTTCACAACTCTCTGCGGACCCGGTGGATCAGGTCGCGTGATTTCGCCGGAGTGAGACTACAAGTTTCCATGCTGTCCAGCACGATTCGGTATTTGGCCAGCTGGGGACGGGTGTCCAGAAAAGCCGGGCCGTGGTCTGTATCGAGCTGGACGGTATCCAGCTCGGGTACACGCCCCGCGAGGTAGGTGACCCCGGCTCCGGAACTGGGGTAACTGCCTACCCCGAAGGGGATGACGCGAATGGTGACATGCGGCATCTCGCTCACCTGGAGCAGGTGCTCCAACTGGGCGCGCGACGTTTCGGGTCCGCCGAACCCCATGCGCAGGCCGGTCTCGTGCAGGATCGCGGTCAGAGGTGCAGGATCCTCTCGGTAAAGGACCTCCTGCCGCTTGATGCGGAACGACACGCGATGCTCGATCGCCGGTGGGTGAAAGGGCGGAACTGCGTCGGCGATGACGGCGTAGGCGTGCGCACGCGTCTGGAGGAGCCCCGGAATGTGCGCCATGGTCGCGTAGCGGAAAGCCGCGGTGTGGTGCTCGGCCTCCGCGAGTTCGAGCGCGTCGGCGGGCAGCCGCTCCCGGTACTCGTCCCACCAGCCGCGCACGCGCCCGCCGGTCATCTCCGCCAGGGCCTCGATGTACGCCTCGTCCATGCAGCCGTAGTTGCGGGCCATGGCGCGCACGCGGTCGGCGCCCACCGCGTACCGGCCCGCCTCGATGCTGCTGAGCCGTGGCTGCGTCGAACCCTCCAGGGCTGCCGCCTCGGTGACGGAGAGGTCCGCGAGTTCGCGGAGTCTGCGCAGCTCGGCGCCGAGTCGTCTCTGCCGCATCGAGGGCGGCATCTTGTGCGGGCTCACGTTGGCTCCCCTTCACTCATCATGACGGCTGTCCACGATTCTATGGCATGCATCCCGTCGTCGGGGTTAGCGTATCCCTGAGGCCGCTCCAACCGGCCCCGCCGAGAAGGCGGTTCTGCTTCGCCGTGCCCGGACGCGTCCGGCACCGCGCCTTTCTGGACCAGGGGAGATCCATGCCGAACGTACCTCCGCAGGAAACCGGCCAGGAGCCGTACGACTTCGAACGGGAGCTGCACGAACTCGTGTGCTGGAACGCGCCGCGGGTGTTCGCCGTCGTCGCGACGTACGACGTCGGCGGGCCCGGCGAGGACGCCTGCGTGGTGGCGTGGGGGCTGGCCAGGCAGGGGCGGGCCGACGTCTTCGCGGTGGACAGCGCGCGGGCGTTCCGGCTCGCCTCCCCCGAGCGCGCGGTGCGCTACTTCCAGCCCGAGGAGGACCGCTGCGGCGTACGGCTGGTGTGGCTCGATGAGGACGGCGGCGACGCCTCGGTGCTCACGGCCGCCTGAACCGTCAGCCGGCGTCCTCGTCCTGGAGGACGACCGTCCTGCGGGGCGCGACGAGGAGGAGGACCAGCAGGGAGACCGCGGCGGCGCAGGCGGCGAAGAGGAAGACGTGGCCGGTGGCGGCGTCCACCGCGCGGCGCAGGTAGTCGGCGCCCGCCGCGGTCAGGCTCCCGGGGTTGTCGAGCGCCTGGGACACGGAGTTGAGGTCGTGGAGCCCGGGCGTCGGCGCGTGCGCGAGGCGTGAGGCGAGCACGCTGTTGGCGACCGCGCCGAACAGCGCGGCGCCGACGCTCTGCCCGATCTGGCGGCAGAAGAGTATGGACGCGGTCGCCGTGCCGCGCTCGGCCCAACTGACCGACGACTGCACGCTGATGATCTGCGGCAGCTGGAACAGGCCGAGCCCGGCGCCGAGCAGCAGCAGGACGAGCACCGGCTGCCAGGGCGCGCCGGGGAACGGCAGGAACGGGAACATCAGCAGCGCGGCGAGCGCCATCGACATCCCGATCACACCGCTGCCCCTGAACCCGACGCGGGTGTACACGCGGCTGGAGAGCGCGCCCGCGATCGGCCAGGCGAGGCTCATCGCCGACAGCACGAACCCGGCGGGGATCGGGCTGAGTCCGAGCACCGACTGGGCGTACGTGGGCACGAACACCGTCGGCGCGACCATCAGCAGGCCGAGCGCGCCGAGTGCGAGGTTGACCGCCACGATGGAGCGCCGACGCCAGACCCAGCCGGGGATGATGGGCTCGGCGGCGCGCCGCTCCACGGCGATCGTCGCGGCGCCGAGCGCGGCGGCCGCGCCGAAGAAGCAGAGGCTCGGTCCTGACAGCCACGGCCAGGCCACGCCGCCCTGGACGAGCGCGGTGAGCAGCGCGCTGCCGGTGGCGAAGATCAGTACGGCGCCCGACCAGTCGATCCTGGCGAGGGCGCGGCCGGGGTGCGCGGTGCGCGTGGCCGAGGGCTCGTGCAGGTGCCGGGCGATGAGCGCGAGCGCGACGACGCCGATCGGCAGGTTGACGAGGAAGATCCAGCGCCAGTCCACGTAACCGGCGAACAGGCCGCCGACGGTGGGTCCCGCGACGGACGACGTCGCCCACACGGTGGACAGCTTGGCCTGGATCTTGGGCCGGTCCTTGAGCGCGTACACGTCGGCGGCGACGGTCTGCACGGTGCCGGTGAGCGCGCCGCCGCCGAGGCCCTGCACGATGCGGAACGCGATCAGCGACGGCATGTTCCACGCGGTCGCGCACAGCAGGGAGCCGACGACGAAGAGGGCGATGCCCGCGAGGAGCACCGGCTTGCGGCCGAAGGTGTCGGAGAGCTTGCCGTAGACGGGCAGTGTGACGGTGACGGCGAGCAGATAGCCGGAGAACAGCCAGGAGAAGAGGGGGAATCCGCCGAGGTCGCCGACGATCTGCGGGACCGCGGTGGAGACGATGGTGCTGTCGAGCGCGGCGAGCGCCGTCGACACCATGAGCGCGGCGACCAGCCGGCCGCGGCCCTTGGGTGCCGGGGCCGCCGGTGCCGGTGCGGGTGCCGCGGCCGGTGCGGGTGCCTCGGGTGCGGGTGCGGGTGCGAATGCCGGTGGCGCGGCTGCGGTGTCCGCGGGCCGCCCGCCTCCTGACTGCGCCCGACCGGCGCGCCGGGGGCCGCCCGGCAGTCGGGGCGGGTCCGTCCTGCCGGGGCTGTCCCGGGTGGCGTCGGCGGGTTCGTCGGGACCGCGCCGGCTGCCGGGGGCCGTGGCGCGGGCACGGGTGCCGCCCGCCCGCCGGTCGTCGTCGGTCTCTTCGGCCGGGTCGGTCTCCCCGTTCACCGGTGGGCTCCCCTTCTCGTACGCGACGCCGCCATGCACGGTGCCGTGCCACCCGCCCGTACGGGGAACGGCCCGCCCGCTCGACAGGCGTGCCCGTGCAGCGGGCGCGCCGGCCGCCCGGGGCGCGCGGCGCCGTGGCGCCCGTACGGCGGTGGTGTCCGCCGCACAGCGTCTCATTCGACGCCCACCGACGGGAGTGCGCCTGCTGTCGGCGGCTGCGCGCGGGCCCTCGGGGGCGTCTGTGACCAGCGTCTTTGTGCCCGGCCCCGGCAGTGCGCTTCCCTTTCTTGTCACTAAGTGACATCCTGTCTTCTAGTGACGGAACGGGGAGGGTGAGGAGCACACCATGGAGCCGAGGAAGCGCGGCGCGGGAGGGATGAGCGAGCAGCGGCGGCTGCGGCTGCGGCTTGAGATCTCGCGGGAGGCGGCGCGGCTGTTCTGGGAGCAGGGGGTGGCCGCCACGAGCGGCGACCAGATCGCCGAGGCGGTCGGGCTCTCCACGCGCACCATCTGGCGCCACTTCCGCAGCAAGGAGGCGTGCGCGGAGCCCGTCGTCATGCAGGGGGTCGTCACCCTGATGCGGGCGCTGCGCGGCTGGCCGCGCGAGGTCTCGCTGGAGGACCACCTCGCCGCCGAACTCGGCGGCCTCACCCGCGAGAACGCGCCGGTCGACTTCGCCGACGAGATGCTCGCGATGAAGATGATCCGGCTCGCCGACACCGAACCGGCTCTGCGCACCGCGTGGTTGATGGCCTGCGACCAGACGGAGGGCCAACTCCGCGTGGTCATCGGGGAACGCCTCGGGCGCCCGGACGACGACCTGGAAGTGCGGATGGCCGCGGCCGCCGCCGCCGCGGTCGTGCGGGTGCTCGACGAGCACATCGGCGCGGCCATCCTCGGCGGCGCCGACCTCGCGGAGTTCGCCGACGCGAGGGCCGTGGCCGACCGGCTGGCCCGCGCGATCCGCACCGCGACCGGCGGCCTCGTCGGTGACCCGGTCGCCTGAGGCGCCCGCCCGCACCACCCGCGGCCGTACCGCCCGGGGCACGGCCGCCGCACCGGCGTCCACCCACGGCCGTACCGATCGGGTCACGGCCGCCGCGTCCGTACCCGGCCGCTGCCGTCGCCGCACCGGCCGTGCCGCCGCGTCCGCCCGAGGACCGGCCCGCCTCGACCAGGGCCGCGGGCCCCGCCTCCGCCCGAGGTCGCG
>NZ_BAABEP010000011.1:68372-138364 GCF_039540215.1 Streptomyces tremellae | reverse complement strand
CGCGCCGCGTAACCGGGGCACCGACTCCGCATCCGTCCGAGGCCCGGACCGGCCCGCCTCGACCAGGGCCGCGGGCCCCGCCTCCGCCCGAGGTCGCGCGCCGCGTAACCGGGGCACCGACTCCGCATCCGTCCGAGGCCCGGACCGGCCCGTACCGACGGGCCGCGGATGCCGCCTCCGTCCAAGTCCCGGCTCGCGCCCACCAGGTCGCGAAGCCCCCATCCGTCTGAGACCCCGACCCGCGCCTGAGGGGCACGGACCCCGCGTCCCCCCGAGGCCCGGCCCGCACCGGCGGGCCCGCCGTACCCACAGCGCACGCGACAGCGAGGAGAAGCCACATGTCCGCCACCCCGCCCGCCGGCACCGTCCCGTACCTCGACGTCGAGGAACTCTTCGGCGCGCCCGTGCGTGCCGGGGCCTCGATCTCGCCCGATGGCACGCGGATCGCCTATCTCGCCCCGTGGCGCGGGCGGTTGAACGTGTGGGTGGAGAGCCTCGACGACCCCGGGGACGCGCGCTGCGTCACCGCGGACGAGACGCGCAGTGTGCACACGTACCACTGGACCGACGACCCGGGCCTGCTGCTGTACGAGCAGGACACGGGCGGCGACGAGAACTGGCACGTCCACCGCGTCGACCTGGAGGACCCGGGCGCCCCCGCCGTCGACCTCACGCCCTTCCCCGGCGCCCGCGTCATGGGGCTCGAACTGCCCTCCTCCCGGCCGGGCAAGGCGCTCCTGCACCTGAACCACCGCGACCCCGCCCAGTTCGACCTGTGCGAAGTGGACATCGCCACCCGGGTGTTGACGGTCCTCGCGCAGAACCCCGGGCAGGTGGCCGGGTGGTTGTACACGCCGGACGGGGAGCTGTACGCGCAGACCTCGACGGCCGAGGGCGACATCGAGCTGTCGCGGTGGAGCGCCGAAGGGCCGCGCAGGATCGCCGTCTTCCCCGGCGCCGACCACCCCCTCGGCGTCAGTCCCGCGCAGCTCACACCGGACGGCTCGGGCGTGTGGATCGGCTCCAACCGGGGCACGGACAGGACCCGCCTCGCGCGGCTCGACCTGGCGACCGGCGAGGAGACCGAGGTCGACAGCCACCCCGAACTCGACCTCGACACGCGCTCCACCGTCTTCCCCCAACTGCCCTCGCCGCTCATCCGCCACCGCCGCACGGGGGGACTGCTCGGCGTGCGCTACCTCGGCGAGCGGCAGGTGATCCGACCCCTCGACCCGCACTTCGCCGAGGTGCTCCACGCCCTGGAGGGGCTGTCGGACGGCGACCTGGGCGCCGTGTCGTGCGACGAGAGCGGCCGGCGCTGGGTGGCGAGCTTCACCCACGACCGCGACCCCGGCGCCACCTACCTCTACGACCACACCACCGGGCGCGCCAGGCTGCTGTTCCGGCCGTACCCGCACCTGGACCCCGAGGTCCTCGCCCCGATGGAGCCGGTCACCGTGCCCGCGCGCGACGGGCTCGCGCTCCCGGCGTACCTGACCCTGCCGGTGGGCGTGGAGCCGGCCGGCCTGCCGATGGTGCTGCTGGTGCACGGCGGGCCGTGGTCCCGCGACAGCTGGCGCTTCGACCCGCTCGCCCAACTCCTCGCCAACCGCGGCTACGCGGTGCTCCAGGTCAACTTCCGCGGCTCCACCGGCTACGGCAAGAGCTTCCTCGCCGCAGGCATCGGCGAGCTCGCGGGCCGGATGCACGACGACCTCGTCGACGCCGTCGACTGGGCCGTGGCGCGCGGCTACGCGGACCGCGACCGCGTCGCCGTCTTCGGCGGCTCGTACGGTGGTTACGCGGCCCTGCTCGGCGCATCGCACACGCCGGGCGTCTTCGCCGCCGCCGTCGACTTCTACGGCGTCTCGAACCTGGTCACCTTCCTGCGGTCGGTGCCGGAGTTCGTGAAGCCGCAACTCGCCAACAACTGGTACCTGTACGCGGGCGACCCGGCCGACCCCGAGCAGGAGGCCGACCTGTGGGCGCGCTCGCCCCTCAGCCGCGTCGACGCCATCCGCACGCCGCTGCTCGTGGTGCAGGGCGCAGGCGACGCCCGCGTCGTCAAGGCCGAGTCCGACCAGCTCGTCGAGGCGCTTCGGGCCCGCAGCGTCGACGTCGAGTACCTGGTCAAGGACGACGAGGGGCACGGCCTCGTCAACCCAGAGAACGCCGTCGACGCCTACCGCGCCGCCGACCGCTTCCTCGCCCGCCACCTGGGCGGACGTCCCGGACCCGCGCGGCAGGGCCGCGGCGCCTGACCGGCGGCGCACCGCCGGAAGAACGTTCCCGTACGCGCACACGAAATGAGGCGAAACCGCATGACCACCGAACCGGAACACACCAATCCGGACCATGGCGCTCCGGACCGCGCCACGGCAGAACACCCCTCACACGCTGCGGAGACCGGCGGCCGGCAGGCGCGGCAGGCGAAACCGAAGCAGACCCCGCTCGAACAGATGGGCGGCACGACCGGCCTCGTCTACACGGGGCTGCCCATCGTGGCCTTCATCGTCGCCAACTCGTCCTTCGGCCTGACGCCCGCCATCTGCACGGCCGTGGGTGTGGCGCTCGCCGTCAGCGTCCTGCGGCTGGCACGCAAGCAGCCCGTGCAACCCGCGCTCTCCGGCCTCTTCGGTGTCGCCGTCGCCTCGTTCGTCGCCTGGAAGACCGGGTCGGCCAAGGGCTTCTTCCTCACCGGCATCTGGAGCAACCTCGCGCTCGCCGTGGTCTTCCTGCTCTCCGTCCTCGTGCGCCGCCCCCTCGCGGGCATCGTCTGGGGCGCGCTCAACGGCACCGGCACCGCCTGGCTCAAGGACAAGCCCTCCCGCCGCTCCTACGACATCGCCACGCTCACGCTCGTCGGCGTCTTCGCGGCCAGGTTCGCGGTCTGGGAGTGGCTCTACGACGCGGACCGCACGGGCTGGCTCGCCGCCGCGCGCATCGCGATGGGCTACCCCCTGTTCGGCGCGGCCTTCCTGGTGGTCCTGTGGGCGGGCCGGCGCTCCGGCAAGCGGCTGGGCGCCGCCCTGGCGGGGCAGCGGCCCGCCGGTTCGTCCTGACCGGCCACGCCCGTACGACGCGCCCGTACGACGCGCCCGTACGACGCGCCCGTACGACCAGCCCCTCTCCGCCCCAGGTCCCAGCCCACGGGTGGAGAACCCCCAGGAGCCTCTCCTCACTGCTGCGCGCCGGGGCCCGCCACCGGGGAAGACTGGCGACCGCGCTCCGGGGCCGCGCACACCGCGCCCCCGGAGAGCCGCGCCCGGGGCCGCTCGGGGGCCTGAGCCCGCGCGCCGGGCCCGCCCCTCCGGCCCCGCTCCCCGTCCCCGCCCGGCTCGGCCGGGCGAGGACGGGCCGGGGCGTCGTACTCTGGGAGCCCCGGCCCGTGTGACGTGTCGGGCCCTTCGTGTTGCCCCCGGACCCGGACGGAAGACCCTCATGAGCCTGCACGGTCTGCTCGATGCCGTTGTGCGCGATCCCGCGCTCGCGGAGGCGGTGAGCGCCGCGGCCGACGGGAACCGCCCGCAGGTCGACCTGGTCGGCCCGCCCGCGGCCCGGCCGCTCGCCGTGGCGGCGCTCGCGCGGGAGGCGAAGCGGCCCGTGCTCGCCGTGACGGCGACCGGGCGCGAGGCCGAGGACCTGGCTGCGGCGCTGCGCTCGCTGGTGGACGAGGACGGCGTGGTGGAGTTCCCGTCCTGGGAGACGCTGCCGCACGAGCGGCTCTCGCCGCGCTCCGACACCGTGGGCCGCCGCCTCGCGGTGCTGCGGCGGCTCGCGCACCCGGCCGCCGACGACCCGGCTACCGGGCCGGTCTCCATCGTGGTCGCGCCCGTACGCTCCGTGCTCCAGCCGCAGGTCAAGGGGCTCGGCGACCTGGAGCCCGTGGAGCTGAGGACCGGGCAGTCCGCCGACCTCGGCGAGGTGACCGAGGCGCTGGCGGCCGCCGCGTACTCCCGGGTGGAGCTGGTGGAGAAGCGCGGCGAGTTCGCGGTGCGCGGCGGCATCCTCGACGTGTTCCCGCCCACCGAGGAACACCCCCTGCGGGTGGAGTTCTGGGGCGACGACGTCGAGGAGATCCGCTACTTCAAGATCGCCGACCAGCGCTCCCTTGAGGTCGCCGAGCACGGCCTGTGGGCGCCGCCCTGCCGCGAGCTGCTGCTGACCGCGCAGGTGCGGGCGAGGGCCGCCGCCCTGGCCGAGGACCACCCCGAGCTCGGCGAACTCCTCGGAAAGATCGCCGAGGGCATCGCCGTCGAGGGCATGGAGTCGCTCGCCCCGGTCCTCGTGGACGAGATGGAGCTGCTGCTCGACGTGCTGCCCGCCGGGTCGATGGCCCTGGTCTGCGACCCGGAGCGGGTACGGACCAGGGCCGCGGACCTCGTCGCCACCAGCCAGGAGTTCCTCCAGGCCTCCTGGGCCGCGACCGCGGGAGGGGGGACAGCCCCCATCGACGTGGGCGCGGCCTCGCTGTGGTCGATCGCCGACGTCCGCGACCGGGCCCGAGAGCTGGGCATGATGTGGTGGTCGGTGTCGCCGTTCGCGCTGGACGCGCCCGGCGCGGACGACGAGGGCGACGACACGCTCACCCTCGGGATGCGCGCCCCCGAGACGTACCGCGGCGACACCGCGCGCGCCCTCGCCGACACCAAGGGGTGGCTCGCCGAGGGCTGGCGCACGGTGTACGTCACGGAGGGCCACGGCACCGCCGCACGCACCGTGGAGGTGCTCGGCGGCGAGGGCATCGCCGCACGGCTCGACAGCTCCGAGAGCGGCGGCCTCACCGACCTCACGCCGTCCGTCGTGCACGTGGCGTGCGGCTCCGTCGAGCACGGTTTCGTCGACCCCGAACTCAAGCTCGCCGTCCTGACCGAGACCGACCTCTCGGGCCAGCGCGCCGCCGGCAAGGACGGCGTGCGGATGCCGACCCGGCGCCGCAAGACCATCGACCCGCTGACGCTTGAGGCCGGGGACTACATCGTCCACGAGCAGCACGGCGTCGGCCGGTACGTCGAGATGGTGCAGCGCACCGTGCAGGGCGCCACCCGCGAGTACCTGCTCGTCGAGTACGCCCCCGCCAAGCGCGGCCAGCCGGGCGACCGTCTCTACATCCCGACCGACCAGCTGGAGCAGGTCACCAAGTACGTCGGCGGCGAGGCGCCCACCCTGCACCGGCTCGGCGGCGCCGACTGGACGAAGACCAAGGCGCGCGCGAAGAAGGCCGTCAAGGAGATCGCCGCCGACCTGATCAAGCTGTACTCGGCGCGGATGGCCGCGCCGGGACACGCCTTCGGCCCGGACACGCCCTGGCAGCGGGAGCTGGAGGACGCCTTCCCCTACGTGGAGACGCCCGACCAGCTCTCCACCATCGCCGAGGTCAAGGACGACATGGAGAAGACGGTCCCGATGGACCGGCTGATCTGCGGCGACGTCGGCTACGGCAAGACGGAGATCGCGGTGCGCGCCGCGTTCAAGGCCGTGCAGGACGGCAAACAGGTCGCGGTCCTTGTCCCGACGACGCTGCTGGTGCAGCAGCACTACGCGACCTTCACCGAGCGCTACGGGCAGTTCCCCGTCTCCGTGAAGGCGCTCTCCCGCTTCCAGTCCGACACCGAGGCAAAGGCCACCCTCCAGGGGCTGCGCGAGGGCGCGGTCGACATCGTCATCGGCACCCACCGGCTGTTCTCCTCGGAGACGAAGTTCAAGGACCTCGGACTCGTCATCGTCGACGAGGAACAGCGCTTCGGCGTCGAGCACAAGGAGCAGCTGAAGAAGCTGCGCGCCAACGTCGACGTGCTGACGATGTCCGCGACGCCGATCCCGCGCACCCTGGAGATGGCCGTCACCGGCATCCGTGAGATGTCCACGATCACCACACCGCCCGAGGAGCGCCACCCGGTCCTCACCTTCGTCGGCCCGTACGAGAACAAGCAGATCGGCGCCGCCATCCGGCGCGAACTGCTGCGCGAGGGCCAGGTGTTCTACATCCACAACCGCGTCGAGTCGATCGACAGGGCGGCTGCGAAGCTGCGCGAGATCGTGCCAGAGGCGCGGATCGCGACGGCGCACGGCCAGATGTCGGAACAGGCACTGGAACAGGTCGTGGTGGACTTCTGGGAGAAGAAGTTCGACGTGCTGGTCTCCACCACGATCGTCGAGTCCGGCATCGACATCTCCAACGCCAACACCCTCATCGTGGAGCGCGGCGACAACTTCGGCCTCTCCCAGCTGCACCAGCTGCGCGGCCGCGTCGGCCGCGGCAGGGAGCGCGGCTACGCGTACTTCCTGTACCCGCCGGAGAAGCCGCTCACGGAGACCGCGCACGAGCGCCTCGCCACCATCGCCCAGCACACCGAGATGGGCGCGGGCATGTACGTCGCCATGAAGGACCTGGAGATCCGCGGCGCGGGCAACCTCCTCGGCGGCGAGCAGTCCGGGCACATCGCGGGCGTCGGCTTCGACCTGTACGTGCGGATGGTCGGCGAGGCCGTCGCCGACTACCGGGCGGCCGTGGACGGCGGCGTGGAGGAGGAACCGCCGCTCGAAGTCAAGATCGAGCTGCCGGTCGACGCGCACGTCCCGCACGACTACGCGCCCGGCGAGCGGCTGCGCCTCCAGGCGTACCGGGCGATCGCCTCCGCCTCCTCGGAGGAGGACATCAGGGCGGTGCGCGAGGAACTCGCCGACCGGTATGGCAAGTTGCCCGAGCCGGTGGAGAACCTGCTGCTGGTGGCGGGGCTGCGGATGCTGGCCCGCGCCTGCGGGGTCGGTGAGATCGTCCTCCAGGGCAGCAACATCCGCTTCGCGCCAGTGGAGTTGAGGGAGTCGCAGGAGCTGAGGCTCAAGCGGCTGCACCCGCGCACGGTGATCAAGGCGCCGGCGAAGCAGATCCTCGTGCCGCGCCCGACGACCGGCAAGATCGGCGGGAAGCCGGTGGTCGGCCGCGAACTGCTGTCGTGGACCGGCGAGTTCCTCACGACGATCCTGGGGTCGTGAGCTCCGCACCCGGTGGGGGATCATGGGGAGGCGGCGCCCCCCCTCACAGGGGTGGGGTGCCGCGCGGGTGTTCTAAGCGGTGACGCGCGGCACCGCGGGTAGCCGTCCTTGCGGGGCGGCCGGCCCGCGGACCGCCCACCAGGGAGCGTATGGGGAGGGCCGGATGAGGGCACGACAGGCAGGATGGCGCGCGCGTGGCGCCGGGATGGCGGCCGTGGCGGTGGCGGGCGGACTGCTGCTCGGCGGCTGCCGGGTGGACCTCCAGGACGACGGGGCAGGGGCGTCGGCCGCACCCTCGGGCGCGGCGGCGCCCCAGGACAATGCGGCGGGCGGGGACTTCGGGGTCAGCCCGCTCACCAACCCGGACGGCACGAAGCGCGGCCTCGCGCCCCTCACCTCGGCCGCCGACCGCAAGAGCGCGCTGGCCCTCATCGACAAGGTCACCACCAAGGGGCGCGGCCCCAAGACGGGGTACGACCGCGACGAGTTCGGCTACGCGTGGATGGACTCCGTGGAAGGCGTGCCCTACGCGCACAACGGCTGCGACACCCGCAACGACGTCCTCAAGCGCGACGGCGAGGACATCACCTACCGCTCGGGCTCCAACTGCGTCCTCGCGTCGATGACGCTGCACGACCCGTACACCGGCAGGACCATCGACTGGCGCAAGACCAAGGCGACCGCCGTGCAGATCGACCACGTCATGCCGCTCTCGTACGACTGGCAGATGGGCGCGGCCCACTGGACCAAGGACAAGCGCGAGCAGATCGCCAACGACCCGCTCAACCTGCTGCCGGTCGACGGCTCGGTGAACGGCTCCAAGAGCGACTCGGGCCCGGCGTCCTGGCTCCCGCCGAACAAGGCGATCCGCTGCTCGTACGCGGTGCGCGTGGCACAGGTGTCCCTCAAATACCACCTGCCGGTGACCAGCGCGGACAAGTCCGCGATGGCCCGGCAGTGCGGCGGCTGACGCGGCCCGCGCCGCACCGCGGTGACGCGGCCCGCGCCCGCGCCGAGACGGCCCCGCGCACGGCAGGGCCGTGGCCCGCGCGGCGCCCGGCCGCGGCTGGCCAGGTCCTTCCGCGTCCCGCGCGGCCTCAGGCGGCGGCGCGGAGGAACGCCGACGTGGAGACCGTGCCGAGCAGGTCGAAGCGGCTGCCGGGGCGCGCCAGGTGGGCGTCGGCGGCGCGCTTGACGTGCTCCCAGCGCGCGTCCCCGTAGTCGTCCACGACGACGACTCCGCCCGGCGCCGCGATCTCCTCCGCCCACTCCAGGTCGGCGCGCACCCCCTCCGCGGAGTGGTCGCCGTCCACCACGATCACCCCGTACGCCCGGTCGGAGACCCGCGCGCGCACCTCCTCGTCGCCGGAGAAGCCGCGCACGATCCGCGCCCCGCCGCCCGCGGCGCCGCCGAACGCGAGGTTGGCGCGCACCACGTCCATGCGCACCGGCGTGCCGGTCGGGTCGGGCCCCTCCGGCGTGCCCGGCTGCAACTGGCCGCCGGCCAGCGGGTCCACGATCGTCAGGCTCGGCTCGATGCCCGCCCGGTGCAGCATCCGCAGCAGGGACGCGGAGAACAGCCCGTAGAGGGTGCCGATCTCCAGCACATCGGTCCTGTCGGCGGGCACGAGCAGCGGGGTCGCGGCGAGCTTGCCGCAGATGTTCTGCGTGGAGCCCGCGAGCCGGCCGACCGCCAGCATCTCCAGCGCGATCACGTTGCGGAAGGCGATGACGACATTGCGGCGCGCCTGCGCAGGGGACGCGCCCGTCACCCGCGCCACCTGGCGGACCAGCGTGTCCAGCTGGTCGGGCGTGGGCGTGCGCGGCCCGCTGCGCGCCGTGCCGTCGACGAGCAGTGAGAGGGAGCTGTGCTCCCCGCGCAGCGCCGCCACCTCCTTCCTCAGCGCGTCGATCTCGGGCCTGAGCGCCTTCGTGTGCCGTGCCACGCGGCGATCGACCAGTGCGGCGGCGGGACGCAGGACCCGCCGGGTCAGTGGATTCTTCGTCAGAGCGAACACGAGCGGAACGTACGTCAGGCGCTCGCCCGTGCGAACCAAGCGCGGATGGTGGGGGGATGAAGGCTTCGTGACCCGCGGGCAGCGGGCGGGCGTCGCACTGCCCACGAGCACGGGAACAGCGGCCCGACCTGCGAGCGGGCGGGGAAAAGGGAGCGCGGGCGCGCCGCCGCACCCGCTTCACCGCCGAATCGTTGGTCCGGGCAGTGGCCCGCGCCACTCCGACTGCCTACCATCGATCTCTGCATGGCTTGTGCATCGAAGCACAATCTCTCGGGAGGCCCCCTTGAACCGCCTGAAGCGCCCCAACACCCGCCGCCGCTCCGTGCTTTCGCTCACCGCCGCCGTGCTGGCCGGCGTCCCGCTGCTCGCCGCGTGCGGCAGCACGGCCCACCCGGGGGCGGCAGCCGTCGTCGGCGGGCAGCGTATCCCGGTGTCGTCGCTCCAGGCCCAGGTGAACGCCGTCCGCACGGCGCAGCAGGCGTCCCCCCGGTCCGCGCAGCTGATCGGCAGCAGCGCGCAGCTCAGCCAGGCCAAGCTGAACGGCATGATCTTCGACCGCATCCTGGAGCGCGCCGCCGACGACGCCGGCGTCTCCGCCACCCGCCACGAGGTGCAGACCGCCAGGCGGCAGGCCGCGGCCGCGCAGCCGGGCGGCGAGAGGCAACTGGAGGCGACGCTGCTCCAGCAGGGCGCCCTCACGCCCGCGCAGATCGACGACGCCGTGCGCCGCGACGTCCTCATGTCGAAGCTGGCGAAGGCGGTCGGCGGCGACACGGCCACGCCCGCGGGGCAGCAGAAGGTGCTCGCCGTGCTGACGAGGACCTCGAAGGCGATGCACGTCGACGTCAACCCGCGCTACGGCTCGTGGGACAACACGAAGGTCGCGCTCGGCAGCACCAAGGTCGACTGGATCAAGCAGGTGTCGGGCGAGGCGCGGCCGCAGGAGCCCTCGGACGCGTGATCCGCCGTCCGTGCGAGGTCGCGGGCGCACGCCGGGTAAGTTCGGAAGGGTGACGGAGAAGACCACCCCCCAGTCGGCCGCGGGCCGGATCGTCCTGCTCACGGTGAGCCACCGGGTCGCGCCCGGCCTGCTGTCCTGGCAGGCGTGGGACACCCTGCGCGGCGCCGACCGCGTGTTCTGCCCCGACCCGCACCATCCGCAGCTGCCGTACATACGGGAGGCGGGCGTCGCGGTGGAGACCGCGGCGCCCACCGCCGAGCAGCTGGTGGACGCCTGCCCGCCGGGCACGACGCTCGTGGTGATCCCGGCCACGGCGGACGACACCGACTCCGCGCTCACCGACGGGCTCGCCCGCCTCGCGGGCTCGGGCCGCGTCCAGATGCCCGACCTCGAACTGCTGCCCGGCTCCTACGACCTGCCGGGCGCGCGCCTGCTCGACCTCGTGCAGGTCATGGACCGGATCAGGCGCGTGTGCCCGTGGACCTCCACGCAGACCCACAAGGGCCTCGCCAAGTACGGCATCGAGGAGGCGTACGAGCTGGTCGAGGCGATCGAGGACGGGGACGCCGCCGAGCTGCGCGAGGAACTCGGTGACGTCCTCCTCCAGGTCGTCTTCCACGCGCGCATCGCGGAGGACGCCGAGGACGAGGCGGACGTGTTCTCCATCGACGACGTGGCCGCGACGATCGTGGAGAAGCTCATCCACCGCCACCCGCACGTCTTCGGCGACGAGACGGCCCGCACCGCCGAGGACGTGCACGCCCTGTGGGAGCGCACCAAGGCGGTGGAGAAGCGGCACCGCACCTCCGTCACCGACGGCGTACCCCTCGGGCAGCCCGCACTCGCGCTCGCCGCCAAGCTGACGGGCCGGGCGCGCGCCGCCCGGCTCGACGTGCGGCTCCCCACCGACGACAACCCGCTGGGCTACGCCCTGCTCGCGCTCGCGGCCGAGGCCGAGTCGCAGGGCGTCGATCCGGAGACCGCGCTGCGCGCCGCGTCCCGCACGTACCGCGACGCGATCCGCGCGGCGGAGCGGGCGGCCCGCGGGCAGTGAGCCCGACCGGCGGGCCGCGGCCTCACCGCAGGGCGTCGTCGACCGCGGCCCGCGCGGCGCTCCCCAGCACCTGGCGCACGGCGAGGCCCGGCAGGGCGGGCAGCGCGGCCCAGTGGGTGACGTGCTGCGTGCCGGGCCCGCCGTACGGGAAGCGCACGACGCGGTCGGAGTCGACGAAGCAGTCGCGGTGCTCGGTGCCGTCCCGCGCGGTGTGCCGGTCGGTGAAGTACACCGGCAGCACCAGCCAGTACTCCTCGCCCGCCGCGCCGGGGGCCTCGGGCGGATAGCGTCCCGTGACCGCCGCCGCGACCGGTGTGCCGCTCCTCGGCAGCCGCTCCCGCGCGTCCACCCACTCCACCACGGCGTCCATGACCGCTCTCCGTCCGCTGCCGTCTCGTCCCGTGCCCTCAGTGCCGGTGCTCCCGGTGGCCCGGGGCGGGCGTGACGCGGATCTCCGCGACGCCGCCGTGCCCCCGCAGCCGTACGCTTCCCGCTCCGTCGTGGCGTACGCAGTCGAGGCGGGCCAGCGGCTCCGCGCGGCCCCCGCCGTCATCGAGGGACAGGCTCCCGGCGACCGGCAGTACGAGCAGCACCGCGCCGGCGGCGCACTCCAGGTCGAGGGCGCCCGCGACGTCGGTGACGCGCACCGAGCCCGCCGCGCGGCCCCTGCGGGTCATCAGGTTGAGGTCGCGCGCCGCGCCGCCGGGCAGCCGGCAGTCCGTCGCCGCCTCGCCGGGGAACGCGTACGGCGCCAGGGGCGCGAGCCGGTGCTCCGCGCCGTCCACGGTCAGCACCATGCCCTCGCCTTCGACCAGTGTGATCACCCGGTCCACACCGGGGAACGCGGAGAACGGCCCCTCCGCCGCCACGTCGGCGACGCTCACCCGCCAGTCGAAGCCGTCCCCTCCCGCCGAGGGTCCCGCGGCGACCTCCCGCGTGGTGCCGCCGCCGTTCTTCCACGGCACCCTGCGGTACGCGCGCTCCCGCAGCACTGCGGTCCCCATGGCCCCTGTCCGCCTCTCCTCGCCGGTCCGCCCCGCCGGGCCAGCATACGAACCGGGGCCCGTACGGCCGGGCGCCCGTCCCCCTCCGTGGCAGGGGCACGGGCGCAGCGGACGCGGCCGGGTCAGTGCTTCCCGGGCTGCGGTACCGGCTCGTACGGGTAGTACTCGGTGCCCAGCTTGGGCAGCCAGCCCACCGTGGCGACGGGCCGGGTGCCGTCGCCCGGGTGCTGCGGCGGCAGGCCCGCGTTGACGACGGGCGTCCAGGGCACGGTGAGGAAGCCCGAAGAGGGCGCGGGCGCGGGCGACGAGCTCATCGGAGGGCCTCCTGCGCCACCAGCGGATCGTTGGACAGCTCGGGCGGTGTCGGGTCCTTCCGTACGACCAGGGTGTGCGGCCTGGTCGTCGCGGTGCGCGGCTTCGGGTCGGGCGGGGCCGCGTTGTGGTACTCGGGGTAGTGCTCCTGGTAGTCGATGGCCGCCTGGACGATCTCGGGTTCGCTGAAGCGCGGGCCCCAGAACTGCGCGGTGATGGGCAGGCCCGCCTCGGTCGAGTCGTAGCCGACGGGGAAGGAGACCATCGGCCAGGCCAGCGCGTTGGGCAGCTGGTAGTAGGCGCGGTAGACGGGGAAGCCGCCGCCCTGGCGCAGGCCGATCTGCGCGCCGAGGCTCATCACCAGCATGAAGTCGACGCCCGCCGCGTCCAGCGCGGCCTGGTAGTTGGCCTGGAGGGTGCGCCTGCGGCGCTCGCCCTCCACCCGGGCCGACGCGGGCACGCCGCCGCCGAGGCGGGCCGCGGACTCGAAGGAGGCCGTGGTGTCGTTCGGGCCCTTGCGGCCGTACTGGGCGAGCAGCGCGGCCGCCTGGTCGGCCGGTCTGGTCGCCGCGAACTCCCCGACCGCCTGCCAGTAGTCGATCTCGTAGCGGTTGGGGCTGAGTACGGCGGACGACGGCGAGACGGCGGAGCCGTCGACCGTGGCGAGGACGTCGCCGCTGCTGAAGTACGGGTCGTTCTCGGGTTTCGTCACGTCCAGGCCCTCGAACTCCTTGACCTTCGCGCCGAGCGCGGCGAGCTGGCGCCGCAGCCGCTCGAAGGCGGCGCGGTGGTCGGCGTCGTAGGCCTGCTGCGGCGGGGTGCCCACCTGGACGCCCTGGGCGGTGCGCATCCAGTCGGTCTGCGGGATGCCGATGGTGATCCCGGCCAGTGGCCGCTTCCCCTTGCGGGCCGTCAGCGGCAGGGCGGGAAACGGGTCGGGTGCCGAGAGCGTCAGCGGGTCGTTCGCCGGGTCGGGCCCGTGGATGACGGAGAGGATCAGCGAGGCGTCGCGCATGGAGCGGGCGATCGGGCCGAGCACGTCGTAGCCGGGCGACAGCGGCATCAGGCCCGCGACGGACGAGGTGCCGAGCGACGGCTTGATGCCGCTCGCGCCGTTCGCCGCCGAGGGCATCACGATGGAGCCGCCGGTCTCCTCGCCGATGCAGGCGGCGGCGAGCCGCGCGACCGCCGCGACCCCGCTGCCCTGGCTCGACCCGCCCGGCACGTACGGCAGCCCCCACGCGTTGCCCGCGAACGTCCCGGTGATGGAGCCGGAGAACGCCGAGCACACGGTGTGCCCGAGGATCACCGCGCCCGCGTCGCGCAGCCGCGCCACGACGGTCGCGTCGCGCAGCGCCTTGTTGCCGTCGAAGGCGTGGCTTCCGTCCTTGGCCTCAAGGCCCTTGACGGCAACGGAGTCCTTGATGCCCATCGGGATGCCGAGGAGCGGCGGCAGCGCGTCCTGCTCCCTCTTGGTGCGCGCCCGCGTGAACCGCGCGTCCGCCGCCCGTGCCGCGGCGAGCGCGCCGTCCCTGTCGAGGCGGACGAACGCGTTGTAGAGGCCGTTGTCGCCGTACGTCTCGAAGGGGCCGTTGAGGCGGTCGATGCGGTCGAGATACGCCTTGGTGACGGCGACGGCGGTGGTGCGCCCGGCCCGCAGCAGGGCGGCGAGCTCGACCACCTCGTAGTCGACGAGCCGGCGTCTCTTCCGTATCGCGGACACCTCGGGGAGGGCTTGGGCTGCGGTCCCCGGCGCGGGGGCGGCGGTCGCGGGGGCGGCGGCCGTGGCGGACAGGGCGGCCGCGCCCGTCACGGCCGCGGCGCCGCCGAGGAGGGTGCGGCGGCTGGGGCCGTGGTGGACGGGCGGGGTGTGACTGGCTGGTGAGGGCATGCTGGCGAACTCCCGAGAGGAGCGGAATGTCCCGTACCGGACAAGCATATGAACGGGCTTGTTTCCGTCAGGTGCCGCTCATATGACGTCAGTTGGTGTGACCTGGGGTGTTCGCGGCGTCCTTGTGGGCGGGGCCCGCGGCGTCCCGGCGGGGCGCGCGACGTCTGCCCTCGTGCCCGTCCTTTCTCTAAGGGGCCCTCTGTCAGAGGCCCCCGCGGAGAGGGATGCCTCGCCCCCCCGTACAGAGGGGACACCCCTCCGGACGGGGCGCTTCCGCTCCATGGCGGAGGCCCCTCCGTAGAGGGGCCCCTATATACGGGGCCCGTCGTGATATGCGGGGGCCCTCGTGCAGGGGTGTCCCCGTATACGCGGGGCACCGGGCAGGGCACGCCTCCCGTACGGGCGGGGCGCGCGTCGCGCCGTACGGTGTGCGCATGTCCGATCCCGCCGCGCCGTCCCCCGACCTCTTCTCCTGGGAGTTCGCCACCGACCCGTACCCGGCGTACGCCTGGCTGCGGGAGCACGCGCCGGTGCGCTGGACCCGGCTGCCGAGCGGGGTGGAGGCGTGGCTCGTCACCCGGTACGCGGACGCGCGCGCCACGCTCGCAGACCCGCGGCTCTCGAAGAACCCGGTGCACCACGCGGAACCCGCGCACGCCCGCGGCAAGACGGGCATCCCGGGTGAGCGCGGCGCCGACCTGATGACGCATCTGCTCAACATCGACCCGCCCGACCACACCCGGCTGCGCCGACTCGTGTCGAAGGCGTTCACCCCGCGCCGGGTCGCGGAGTTCGCGCCCCGCGTACAGGAACTCGCGGACCGGCTCATCGACCGGTTCGCGGCCACGGGCTCCGCCGACCTCATCCACGAGTTCGCCTTCCCGCTGCCGATCTACGCCATCTGCGACCTGCTGGGCGTGCCCGCCGAGGACCAGGACGACTTCAGGGACTGGGCCGGCATGATGATCCGCCACGGTGGCGGGCCGCGCGGCGGCGTCGCCCGCGCGGTGAAGAAGATCCGCGCCTATCTCGCCGACCTCATCCACCGCAAGCGGCTCGATCTCGGTGACGACCTCATCTCCGGCCTCATCCGCGCCAGCGACCACGCGGAGCAGCTCACCGAGAACGAGGTGGCCGCGATGTGCTTCGTGCTGCTGTTCGCCGGGTTCGAGACGACGGTGAACCTGATCGGCAACGGCACGTACGCGCTGCTCACCCACCCCGCCGAGCGGGCGCGGCTGCAGGACGCGCTGCGCGCGGGCGACGACTCGCTCCTCGTCACCGGCATCGAGGAACTGCTCCGCTACGACGGGCCCGTCGAGCTCGCCACCTGGCGCTACGCCACCGAGCCGCTGACGATCGGCGGCCGGCGCGTGGCGGTGGGGGACCCGGTGCTCGTGGTGCTCGCCGCCGCCGACCGCGACCCGGAGCGGTTCGCCGCACCCGACACCCTCGACCTCGCACGGCGTGACAATCAACACCTCGGCTACGGCCACGGGATCCACTACTGCCTCGGCGCCCCGCTCGCCCGCCTCGAAGGGCGGACCGCGCTCACCTCGCTGCTGACCCGGCTGCCCGACCTGCGCCTCGCGGCCGACCCGGCCGAACTGCGGTGGCGCGGGGGACTCATCATGCGCGGTCTGCGCACGCTTCCGGTCCGCTTCGCGCCCCTGCGTGACTGAGGTCGTGTCAAGTCTGTGATATTCGCGTGATCTCCACTGGACCGACTTGTGACAGGCGTTCGACTGACGCTACGTTGCCGAGCGACCCACCGGCCCCAGTGGGCGCGTTGAGCCCCAGGGCGGCGGATCACCTCGCGCGTCGCGCATTCCATGCGCGACCACGTACACGGAAGGTAATCGCATGTCCGGGAACGGCCGACATCGTCGACCCCGCCAGGCGCCCGCGATCGTCGTGGCCGCCGGGGTGACCGGCTCCGCCCTCGCCATCCCGCTGCTCGCCTCCGCGAGCGCGAGCGCCGCGTCCACCTCGACCTGGGACAAGGTGGCCGCGTGCGAGAGCGGCGGACAGTGGGACGCCAACCTCAGCAACGGCTACTACGGCGGCCTCCAGATCAGCCAGGACACCTGGGACCAGTACGGCGGCAGCCAGTACGCGAGCCGTCCCGACCTCGCGAGCAAGGCGCAGCAGATCTCCGTCGCCGAGAAGATCCTCACGGACCAGGGCTCCCAGACGTGGGCCGACTGCGCCGACAGTGCGGGCCTGCCGCAGACGACGCCGTCCGGCGGCGACGACGACGGCGGCACCCTGGGCGACGTGGTCGGCGGCCTGCTCGGCGGCTCGGACGACTCCGCCACGCCGGACCCCTCCGCCAGCCCCACCACGGGCGACACGGCCACTCCCGACCCCTCGGCGAGCACGGACCCGGGCGACGCGCCCGCCGCCTCCGACGACGCGCCCGACCCCTCCGCCACGCCCTCGGACGGCGCGAGCCCCGACGCCCCGGCGCACGGCAGCACGCCGTCGCACGCCACCCCGTCGTCCGGCGGCAAGCACCGCGCCACACCCCCGGCTGAGCAGGGCGACGACGACGGCCTCCCTTCGGGCGTCAGCCGCGACAACGACGGCGGCGTCCTCCCGCCCACCGGTGGTGTCGGCTCCGTGGGCAACGCCGACAGACCCGGTGTCGTGCGGGACGTCATCCGCATCCCGTTCGCGCCGCGGTACACCGGCGGCGACGCCCAGGCCCTGTGGCAGCTCCCTTCCCAGGACCCGGCCCGGGCCACCGGGGAGCCGGCGGACAGTGCGAGCCCCGCGGCCACCGGGGCGCCGGCCCCGGGCGCGACCGCGGGAAAGCACCGCGGCGCGCCACCCGCCACCCACGCGTCGGGCACCTCAGCCCAGAAGTCCAAGGCCGGGCGACACGCCGCATCGGGTGACACCTCGTCAGCGGACTCCGCCACCGCGCACCGCCCCGGGGCCCGCTACACGGTCCACGCGGGCGACAGCCTCTCGGGGATCGCGGCGAGCCAGGGCGTGAAGGGCGGCTGGCACGCGCTCTACGAGGCGAACAAGACGGCGCTCGGGTCCGATCCGAACCACATCGTCCCTGGCCAGACCCTGGAGCTCGGAGCCAACTGACGTCGGTACGCGGACCGTCGCACAGCGCACGGGTGGCCATGAAGTGGCCCCCGTGCGCTGTCAGTTCGGCACCGTATGTCCGACTCTGTGAAAGTGAGACAAGCGTCTCTTCGGGGCGTTTGGTCGAAATGGGCCGCCAGATTCGCCTGTTTCGGGGTTCACCTGGGGAAATGGGTCCATGCGGGTGAACGATTTGGGCTTTACCGCCCGTATGTCCGTCTTTGAAGATCTGACAGTCGTATGTTTACGGTCTTCACCGCTCGCACCGCGGGCCCTGTCGACCGAAACGCCGAATCCTGCCGTCGGTCGACGGGAACAGTCGTCGCGTCAAGCGCCGAAGGCAGGAGCGGGGGACCCAAGGTTCCGCCGCCGGACCGGGAAGGCCGTCCGTGGATGGACGGCCCAGCGGCCCGGCTAGGGGTTAAGCCGCGAGCGGCGCGCACAGCCGGTGCGCACCGCACGGACCACGCACCACGTGGTCCATCGCGACCGGGCAACTCACTGCGCCCGAACCCGACAGCTGACCTCGCAGGCGTCGGTGAGGAGATGCTCCATGCTGCGTTCCAGCAAGGCCCACAAGCACCGTCGCCCGTCCAAGGCCGTCCGTTACGCCACGCTCGCCGGTGTCACCGGCGCCGCAGTCGCGGTGCCGCTGCTCTCCGCCACGTCGGCGTCCGCCGCCTCCGTCTCCGAGTGGGACCAGGTCGCCCAGTGCGAGTCCGGCGGCAACTGGTCGATCAACACCGGCAACGGCTTCTACGGCGGCCTCCAGTTCACGAACTCCACCTGGGCCGCGTACGGCGGCACCGCGTACGCGCCGCAGGCCAACCAGGCCAGCAAGTCGCAGCAGATCGCCGTCGCCGAGAAGGTCCTCGCGGGCCAGGGCAAGGGCGCCTGGCCGGTCTGCGGCACGGGCCTCTCCGGCCCCGGCGGCTCCGGCGCCGCGCAGGCCGAGACGACCCACACCACCTCGACCCCGCAGGCCCCCGCGCAGCCGAAGGCGCAGCAGCGCCCCGTGCAGCAGCACAGCGCCTCGCAGCCCGCGAGCCGCGGCACCGCCCGACCCACCGTGATCAAGAAGGGTGACGGCGAGTACAAGGTCGCGTCCGGCGACACCCTCTCGAAGATCGCGTCCGCGCACCACGTCAAGGGCGGCTGGAAGAAGCTGTTCGACCTGAACAAGGACATCGTGAAGGACGCGAACGTGATCTTCCCTGGCCAGCAGCTGCACCTGCACTGACGGTCCGCGCGCCCCGCACGCGGACCCCGCGGGGCCGCTCGGCCACGGCCCGCCCGCCGCGGGCCCCGGCCGGCCTCCCTGCGGCCGGGCGGCAGGAGCCGCGCGAACGGGGAGGCGCACACCACGGCGCACCGGCCGACACCGGCCGGCACGAGCGGCCCGGCCCGCACGGGGACGGGCCGCTCGGGCGTGCGGGGCCCGGCGGGCCCCGGGCCGCCCGGCCCGGACCCGGGGCCACCCCCACGGCCCCGGGTCCGGGACGGCGGCCACTCGTCCGGCCGTGCCGCGCGCCGCCGCCCGGCGTGGGGACTGCCCGGAGCACCCGGCGGCGCCCGCGCCGGTTAGGCTCTTGGCGCAAGGACTACAGACGCAGACCCTGCGCTCCCCACGTCACTTCCCAGAAGGAGATGCTCGTGCCGTCGATCGACGTCGTCGTAGCCCGGGAAATCCTCGACTCCCGAGGCAACCCCACCGTCGAGGTCGAGGTCGGCCTCGACGACGGCAGCACCGGCCGTGCGGCCGTCCCCTCCGGCGCCTCCACCGGCGCCTTCGAAGCCCTTGAGCTGCGGGACGGTGACCAGAACCGCTACCAGGGCAAGGGCGTGGAGAAGGCCGTGCTCGCGGTGATCGAGCAGATCGGCCCCGAGCTCGTCGGCTACGACGCCACCGAGCAGCGCCTCATCGACCAGGCGATGTTCGACCTGGACGCCACCCCCGACAAGTCGTCGCTCGGCGCCAACGCCATCCTCGGCGTGTCGCTCGCCGTGGCGCACGCCGCCTCCGAGGCGTCCGACCTGCCGCTGTTCCGCTACCTCGGCGGCCCCAACGCGCACCTCCTGCCGGTGCCGATGATGAACATCCTGAACGGCGGCGCGCACGCCGACTCGAACGTCGACATCCAGGAGTTCATGATCGCGCCGATCGGCGCCGAGTCCTTCTCCGAGGCCCTGCGCTGGGGCGCGGAGGTCTACCACACCCTGAAGAAGGTCCTCAAGAACAAGGGCCTGTCCACGGGCCTCGGCGACGAGGGCGGCTTCGCGCCGAACCTGGAGTCGAACCGCGCCGCGCTCGACCTCATCCTGGAGGCCGTCACCGAGGCCGGCTACGTGCCGGGCCGCGACATCGCGCTCGCGCTCGACGTCGCCGCCTCCGAGTTCTACCAGGACGGCAGCTACGAGTTCGAGGGCAAGACCCGCTCCGCCGAGGAGATGACGGCGTACTACGCGGAGCTCGTCGACGCGTACCCGCTGGTCTCCATCGAGGACCCGCTGCACGAGGAGGACTGGGCCGGCTGGAAGACCATCACCGACCAGCTCGGCGCCAAGGTGCAGATCGTCGGCGACGACCTGTTCGTCACCAACCCCGAGCGCCTCTCGCGCGGCATCGAGGAGGGCGCGGCCAACGCCCTGCTGGTCAAGGTCAACCAGATCGGCTCGCTCACCGAGACGCTCGACGCCGTCGAGCTGGCCCAGCGCAACGGCTTCAAGTGCATGATGTCCCACCGCTCGGGCGAGACCGAGGACGTCACCATCGCCGACCTCGCCGTCGCGGTGAACTGCGGCCAGATCAAGACCGGCGCCCCGGCCCGCTCGGACCGCGTCGCCAAGTACAACCAGCTGCTGCGCATCGAGGAGATCCTCGACGACGCCGCCGTGTACGCGGGCCGCAGCGCCTTCCCGCGTTTCCGCGGCACGGAGAGCTGAGACCCGCCCGTGTCACACCGTCCCCGGCCGCGGTCCCGTACCGTGTCCGGGGACGCGCACGTGCGCGGGAGCGCGCCGGGCGTACGACAGGTGACAGGGGAGTGTGGCCATGGCACGGACCGGAGACCGGGACGGAGCGCGTGACGGCGCCGGCGACCGCCGCCCCCGTGACCGCGCCCCTGGCCGGGCGCCGACCGGTGCGGCGGGTGTCCCGCGTGGCCGCGGACCCGCCGCGGGTGGGCGCGCGCCGTCCGCGCACCCCAGTCCCGCGCCCGCCCGTGCGGCGTCGGCGGGCGCCGGACGGCCGCCGCGCGGCGGCCGGGGCGAGGAGCGCTTCTCCACGGCCACCCGGCTCCGCGTCCTCGGCGAGCAGACCGCGGCGCGCGTCTACCGCTCGCAGAGCCGCAGGCAGGCGCACCGCTCCCGGCTGACCGGGCGCGCCGCCTTCCTCGCCCTCGTGCTGTGCACCCTCGTCGTCGCGCTCGCCTACCCGATGCGGCAGTACGTGTCGCAGCAGGGCGACATCGCGGACCAGCAGCGCACCGCGCGCGACGCCAAGGCGCAGGTCGAGAAGTTGCGGGACGAGAAGGCGCGGCTCCAGGACGACGCGTACATCGAGCGGCTCGCACGCGAGCGGCTGCACTTCGTCATGCCGGGGGAGAAGGGGTACACGATGAACGCCCCTACCGCGGTCAAACAGGAGCAGCAGGCGGTCGGGCCCGCCAACAGGCCCTGGTACGCGAACATGTGGGACGACGTCGACCACGCGGACGCGGCGGGCGCACCCCGGCCCCGCACCAGCGGCGCGGGCGGCGGCGCGGGACACTGAGGCCGCACACCGGCCCGCGCCGCGCGGCCCCCACCACGAGCAGCAAGGCAGCACACAGCAGTCATGGACACCCCTCCTCCGCAGACCGAACGCACCGAGCCGCCCACGGCGGACGACACCGCCGCCTTCGAGGCGCAGCTCGGGCGCCCGCCGCGCGGTCTGCGCGCGATCGCGCACCGCTGCCCCTGCGGGCTGCCCGACGTGGTCGAGACCGCGCCGCGGCTGCCTGACGGGACGCCCTTCCCGACCACGTACTACCTGACGTGCCCGCGCGCCGCGTCCGCCATCGGCACGCTCGAAGCCAACGGCGTCATGAAGGAGATGACCGAACGCCTCGGCACCGACCCGGAGTTGGCGGCTGCCTACCGGGCCGCGCACGAGGACTACCTGGCGCGGCGCGACGCGATCGAGGTGCTGGCGGGCTTCCCCAGCGCCGGCGGCATGCCCGACCGGGTCAAGTGCCTGCACGTGCTGGTGGCGCACTCGCTCGCCGCGGGGCCCGGCGTCAACCCGCTGGGCGACGAGGCGATCGCGCTGCTGCCCGAGTGGTGGCTCAAGGGCCCGTGCGTGACGGCACCCGGCGCGGGCGCAGGGTGCGGGCGGGAAGCGACGACGGAGACGGAGAAGGGCGCATGACCAAGGTCGCGGCGATCGACTGCGGGACCAACTCGATCAGGCTGCTGGTGGCGGACGTCGACCCGGCGACCGGTTCGCTGACCGACCTGGACCGGCGGATGACCATCGTCAGGCTCGGGCAGGGCGTGGACCGCACGGGCCGGCTCGCGCCGGAGGCGCTGGAGCGCACGTTCGCCGCGTGCCGCGCGTACGCGGAGGTGATCGCGGCCCACGGGGTCTCGCGCACCCGCTTCGTCGCCACCTCGGCCTCGCGCGACGCCTCCAACAGGGACGACTTCGTCCGCGGCGTGGTGGACATCCTGGGCGTGGAGCCCGAGGTGATCACCGGCGACGAGGAGGCGGCGCTCTCCTTCACCGGCGCCACCCGGGAGCTGGCAGCGGCCGAGACGGCGCTCGTCGTCGACATCGGCGGCGGCTCCACCGAGTTCGTGCTCGGCGACACGCGGGTGCGGGCGGCACGCTCCGTCGACATCGGCTGCGTCCGCCTCACCGAGCGCCACCTGCTGCGCGACGGCGAGCTGACCGACCCGCCCACCGCCGAACAGGTCGCAGCGGTACGCGCCGACATCGAGCGCGCCCTCGACCTGGCGGCCGAGACCGTCCCGCTGCGCGAGGCGGCCACGCTGGTCGGTCTCGCCGGCTCGGTGACCACGATCGGCGCGATCGCGCTCGGCCTGACCGAGTACGACTCGACGGTGATCCACCGCTCCCGCGTGCCGTACGAGCGGGTCAGGGAGATCACCGCGGACCTGCTCGCCGCGACCCACGCGCAGCGCGCCGCCAGCCCCGTCGTCCACCCGGGCCGCGTCGACGTGATCGGCGTCGGCGCCCTCATCCTCCAGACGATCATGGAGCGCGCGGCGGCCTCCGAGGTCACCGTCAGCGAACACGACATCCTCGACGGCATCGCCTGGTCCCTGACCTGACCGGCCTACAGGGTGCGGTACACGTCCCGCCGGTCGCCCACCTTGACGACGAGGACGACGAGTTCGCCGTCGTCGATCTGGTAGGCGACCCGGTAGGGACCCACGCGGAGCCGGTAGAGGCCCGAGTGGCCGGTGAGCTTCTTGATGTCGGCGTCCTCGCGGTAGGGATCGTCGCCGAGAGCCGTCAGCGCGGTGAGGACGCGCATCGCGGCGGGCCGGTCGATGGCCCTGAGCTGCCGCTGTGCCGCCGCGGTGAACCGGAACGCGTACGTCACGCCGCGCCTTCGGCCCGCTCGGTGAACAGATCGGCCAGCAGCTCCGCCATCGTCACGGTGGGGCCGCCCTCGGCCAGGACCGCCTCGGCCTCGCGCGCCAGCAGGACGTCGGCCGCTTCCTCCAGAGCCTCGAAGTCCGCGATCGGGACCACGGCCGCCACGGGGGCGCCGTTGCGCGTGATGACGGTCGGAACGCCCTGCTCTGCCTGGTTGATGTGGTCGGCGAGATGTGCGCGGGCTTCGCGTACGTTCGCGGTGTTCTCGGTCATGCGGCCAGTGTACGCGCCGGCGTGTACACGCGGTGGGGCGTGGGGCGGGGCAAAGGTTCGTGAAGTTCTTCACAAGGAAATTTGCGGCGACAGGCCCGGCGTGTACGCCAAGGGGGTGGAGGCGCTCACCCCGGAGCGGGGGGCTTCACGAACGAGCGCTTCGGGCAGGCGTCGGGACGCCGGCCCGCGCGGGGCCCCGGCGGCCGGGCGTGTGGCCAAGTGGCAGCTCAGAGCGGGTGCGGAGGGGGCGCGTACCGTCCGGTAGGGATGTGGGGGCTGTGTGCCCCTCGGTGAGGTGCCGGGCAGGGTAACACACCACGCACCCGTTCTTGTGAAGGGGCTCACGAGTGCCCCCCTGGGGGCAGGTGGATACTCGATGCCATGAGCACCACGGAGCGTCCCAGGATCCTCGTTGTAGGCGGTGGGTACGTTGGCTTGTACGCGGCTCGTCGCATTCTGAAGAAGATGCGCTACGGGGAGGCGACCGTCACGGTCGTGGACCCGCGCTCGTACATGACGTACCAGCCCTTTCTTCCCGAAGCCGCGGCCGGGAACATCTCGCCTCGGCACGTCGTCGTCCCGCTGCGACGCGTGCTGCCCAAGGCTGAGGTACTGACAGGCCGCGTCACCACCATCGACCAGGACCGCAAGGTCGCCACGGTCGCGCCGCTCGTCGGCGAGGCCTACGAGCTGCCCTTCGACTACCTGGTGATCGCGCTCGGCGCCGTCTCCCGCACCTTCCCGATCCCCGGCCTCGCCGAGCAGGGCATCGGCATGAAGGGCATCGAGGAGGCCATCGGCCTGCGCAACCACGTGCTCGAACAGCTCGACAAGGCCGACTCCACGACCGACGAGGAGATCCGCCGCAAGGCGCTCACCTTCGTCTTCGTCGGCGGCGGCTTCGCCGGTGCCGAGACGGTCGGCGAGGTGGAGGACATGGCCCGCGACGCGGCCAAGTACTACACCAACGTCAAGCGCGAGGACATGCGCTTCATCCTCGTCGACGTCGCCGACAAGATCCTCCCCGAGGTCGGCCCGAAGCTGGGCGCCTGGGGCAAGGAGCACCTGGAGAGCCGGGGCGTCGAGGTCTACCTCAAGACCGGCATGGACTCCTGCGTCGACGGCCACGTGGTCCTCAACAACGGCCTTGAGGTCGACGCGAGCACCATCGTGTGGACCGCGGGCGTCAAGCCCAACCCGGCGCTGGCCCGCTACGGCCTGCCGCTCGGCCCCCGCGGCCACGTCGACACCGCCGCCACGCTCCAGGTGCAGGGCACCGACTACATCTGGGCCGCGGGCGACAACGCCCAGGTGCCCGACATGGTCGGCCGCAAGGCGGGCAACCCCAACGCCTGGTGCCCGCCCAACGCCCAGCACGCGCTGCGCCAGGCGAAGGTCCTCGGCGACAACGTCGTCTCCGGCATGCGGGGCTTCCCGCAGCGGGAGTACAGCCACGCCAACAAGGGCGCGGTCGCCGGCCTCGGCCTGCACAAGGGCGTCGCGATGATCGTCCTCGGCAAGACCAAGATCAAGCTGCGCGGCCGGCTCGCCTGGTACATGCACCGCGGCTACCACGGCATGGCGATGCCGACGTTCAACCGCAAGATCCGGGTCGTCGCCGACTGGACCCTCGGCATGTTCCTCAAGCGCGAGGTCGTGTCCCTCGGCGCCGTGGAGACACCGCGCGAGGAGTTCTACGAGGCCGCGAAGCCGGCCCCGAAGCCCGCCGCCGCGGCCCCCGCCGAGCCCGAGGCGGCCAAGGCCGGCTGACCCGCCCCGTCCGGGCGCGGCCCCCGCAGGGGCGCACCGGACCGAGGGTCCTCAGGCCGGCTCAAGGACGCGCCGGAAACCGCTCGAAGACCGAGAAGGCCGCCCGCCATCCGTGGTGCGGGCGGCCTTCTCATGTCCGCACGCGGCCGGCTCCGGGTAGCGTCACGTCCGTACGGGAGCGGGGACGGGGCCCGACGCGGCGGCAAGGTGAGTGGTAGGGGCAGCTATTTTGCCGTCCCATTGCCCGCCGCGGGGATCGCAAGGGGGTCCGCGCGGTGTTTACGTGGTGTTGAAGAACCGGGACCTGAACACGGAGGTGTGCGCCATGGCCGACGCCGCGTCGCGGCTGTCCGCTCTGACCGAGGAGCTGATCGGGGCGCCGCCGCCGGTGCGCATCCGAGCCTGGGACGGCAGCACCGCGGGCCCCGCGCAGGGCCCCACCGTGGTGATCCGCAACCGCCGTGCCCTGCGCCGTGTGATGTGGAAACCGGGCGAGTTGGGCCTCGCGCGCGCCTGGGTGGCGGGCGACATCGACGTCGAGGGCGACCTCTACGAGGTGCTCGACAGGCTCTCCTCGTACATCTGGGAGCGCACCGACGCGCAGCGGCACGGGCTTTCCGTGCTCGACCCGAGGCTGCGCGCGGCCGCCAAGGCGTTCCTGCGGCTCGCTGGGCCGCTGCCGCCGCCCCCGCCGCCGCCCGAGGAGGTGCGGGGCCGCTCGGGCACCACGCACACCAAGCGCCGCGACAAGCAGGCCATCAGCCACCACTACGACGTCGGCAACGACTTCTACGAGATGGTCCTCGGCCCCTCGATGGTCTACTCGTGCGCCTACTGGGACGACGCGCCCGGCTTCACGCTGGAGGAAGCGCAGCGCGACAAGCTCGACCTGGTGTGCCGCAAGCTCGGCCTCGCCGAGGGCGACCGACTGCTCGACGTGGGCTGCGGCTGGGGCTCCATGGCGCTGCACGCCGCCCGCGAGTACGGCGCCCGCGTCACCGGCGTCACCCTCTCGCGGGAGCAGGCGCTCTACGCCCGCAAGCGCGTCGCCGACGCCGGTCTCACGGACCGCGTCGACATCCGCGTCCAGGACTACCGGGACGTCAAGGACGGCCCGTACGACGCGATTTCGTCGATCGGCATGGCGGAGCACGTCGGCTCCGTACGGTTCAGGGAGTACGCGGACGACCTGTACGCCCTGCTGAGGCCCGGCGGGCGGCTGCTCAACCACCAGATCGCGCGCAGGCCGCTGGCGCACGACGAGGCGTACGAGATCGACGCGTTCATCGACGCGTACGTCTTCCCCGACGGGGAGCTCGCGCCCGTCGGGCGGACCCTCGCCACGCTGGAGGAGGCCGGCTTCGAGGCGCGGGACGTGCAGTCCATCCGCGAGCACTACGCGCTCACGCTGCGCCGCTGGGTGGCGAACCTGGAGGCGCGCTGGAAGGACGCGGTGCGCGTCACCTCGCCCGGCCGCGCCCGCGTGTGGCGGCTCTACATGGCCGCGTCCGCGCTGTCCTTCGAGCGCAACAAGATCGGCGTCAACCAGATCCTCGCGGTCAAGACGCCCGAGACCGGTGCCTCCGGCCTGCCCGGGCGCACGCTCAACTGGCGCTAGACGACGGCGCGTGCGGGCCCCGGAGGCGATCCTCCGGGACCCGCGGCCGTGCGCTACTCCGTCTTGACGGCGGTCAGCATGTCGAGCCTGGCAGCGCCGCGCGCGGGCCACAGCGCCGCGAGGACGCCGACCACCGCGGACAGGCCGAGGAAGACGAGGATCCGGCCCCACGGGACGATCAGCCGGTAGTCGGGCAGGGAGCCCTTCAGCGTCTCGCCGACCGCCCAGCCGAGGAACAGGCCGAGCACGATCCCGAGCACCGCGCCGAACAGCGAGATCACCACCGCCTCCACCCGGATCATCCGCTTGACCCGGCGCCTGTCGAGGCCGACCGCCCGCAGCATGCCGATCTCCTGCTGCCGCTCGAAGACCGACATGGCGAGCGTGTTGACCACCCCGAGCACCGCGATCACCAACGCCATCGCGAGCAGCGCGTACAGGACGCCGAGCGCCGTGTTGACGGAGCCGCCGTACTCGGCGCGCACGTCGGCCCTGTCCTGCACCTTGAAGGCGGGGCTGTCGCCGAGGGCGTGCACGACCGCGCGCTCGTGGGCCGCGCTGCCGCCGCCCGCCGTCCTGACCCACACGTCCGGCACGTACGGCTCCGGCTCGTGCCCCGCGACGACGGCTGTGGAGACCACGAGCGGGGAGAGGAAGGAGTTGGCGCGGTACGTCGCGCCGAGGCGCAGCGTGCCCCTCCCGCCGTCCTGGTAGGTCACGCGCAGACTCTGCCCGACGTGCCAGCCGTTGGACTTCGCGGTGTCCTCGGCGACGGCGAGGCCGCCGTGCGCGAGGGTGTCGAGCGACCCGTCCACGACGTCCATCGTCAGGACCCGCTGCACGTCGCCCGGGGCGACCGCGGAGGCGGCGTGGTACTCGCCGTCGACCCGGAGGTCCGCGGCCTGCTGCGGGGAGACCGCGGTCACGCCGGGCGTGCGGGCCAGCTCGGTGGCGACGGACGGGCTCAGACTGTCGCCCGAAGCCATCGTGACCAGGTAGTCGGCGCCCATGCTGTCCGTGGTCATCCGGTCGACCGCGCCGCCGAGCGTCACGCCGATCACGGTGAGCCCGGTGACCAGGGTCAGGCCGATCGCGAGGGCGGAGGCGGTGGCGCCGGTGCGGCGCGGGTTGCGCACCGCGTTGCGGCTCGCCAGCATGCCGGGGGTGCCGAACAGGCCGCGCAGCAGCGGCCGTACGAGCGCGACCGAGGGCCGCGAGAGCAGCGGGATCAGCACGATCACGCCGATCAGCAGCAGGAACGCGCCCCCGCCGATGAGCGTCCTGCCGTCGCTGCCGCCCGCCGAGGCACCGCCCGCGACGGCGACCGCGCCGAGCGCGCAGAGCGCTGCGCCGCAGCAGTTGCGCACGACGAGGGAGCGGGTGGGCGCGGGGAGGTGGGCGCTGCCCATCGCCGCGACCGGCGGGATCTTCGCCGCGCGGCGGGACGGCAGCCACGCGGCGACCAGCGTGACCAGCACCCCCACGGCGAAGGCGGCGGCCACCGAGTCGGCGCCCACCACCAGCGGGCCCGCGGGCACCCGTGCGCCGAAGGAGCCCGTCACGGAGCGCAGGGCGGCGGCGAGGCCGAGGCCGAGCCCGTACCCGATCACCGAGGCGAAGACACCGACGACGCCGGCCTCCGCGAGGACCGACCTGCGCACCTGCCGCCGGGACGCGCCGACCGCGCGCATCAGCGCGAGCTCCCTGGTGCGCTGGGCGACGAGCATCGTGAACGTGTTGGAGATCAGGAAGATCCCGACGAAGAGGGCGACGCCCGCGAAGGCCAGCAGCATCTGGTTGAGCGAGGACAGCGCGCGGGCCGCGGCCCGCGCGTCCTCGTCGGCGAGCGCCCTGCCGGTCTGCGCGGTCGCGCCCTTCGGCAGCAGGGGTTTCACCGCGGCGAGCACGGCGCTGTCCGGGGTCCCGGGGCGGGCCGTGAGTGAGGCGCTCTCGTACGCGTCCCGGCCGCCGGCCGCGCCGCCCTTCGCCGGCAGGTAGAGGCGCTGCGCCTCGGCCGTGTCGAACAGGACCAGGCTGCCGCCCGCGTCCACCGCGCCGTCGTCGGTGGTGAACACCCCGGCCAGCGTGTAGGTGCGTACGGGCCCGTCGGTGGCGACCCGCACGCGGTCCCCGACGCGGTAGTGCCCGGTGGCCGCCGAGTGCCGGTCGAGGGCGATCTCGTGCGCGGTGCGCGGGCCGTGGCCCTGCCGCAGCCGGTACGCCGGGTCGGTGCCGTGCGCGCCGGGCGCGAAGTTGCCGCCCTGGTGCGACCACTCGGTGCCGATGAGCCCGCCGTCGCGGTCGGCGACCCCGGCGAAGCCGCTGACGCGTCCCGTGGCGCCTGCGACACCGTCAGCGGCGCGCAGCCGGTCGAGGTCGTGCGCGGTCAGCGGGTGCGCGGAGTCGGCGGAGACGGCGACCGCCACACCCGCGTAGTCCTTGGCGGACTGGTGGGCGTAGGCACGCCCGAGGGTGTCGGTGAACACCAGCGTGCCGGAGACGAACGCCACGCCGAGCAGCACGGCGAGCACGGTCATCAGCAGCCGCGCCCTGTGGGCGAGGACATTGCGCAGGGAGGTACGGAACATGGCGGGGTCCAGGGAGAGTCGGGCGGTCGGGTAGGGGGTGCCTGGGTGGTCCTTGCGGTGCCTAGGCGGCCCGGCCGCGGCCGTCGAACGCCTTCATCCGGTCGAGGACGCCGTCCGCGGTCGGCTCGTACATCTCGTCCACGACGCGGCCGTCCGCGAGGAAGACCACGCGGTCCGCGTAGGCGGCGGCCACCGGGTCGTGGGTGACCATCACGACGGTCTGGCCGAAGTCGCGCACCGAGCCGCGCAGGAAGCCGAGGACCTCGGCGCCCGCACGGGAGTCGAGGTTGCCGGTGGGCTCGTCGCCGAAGACGATGTCGGGCCGCGAGGCCAGGGCGCGCGCCACGGCGACGCGCTGCTGCTGGCCGCCGGAGAGCTGCGTCGGCCGGTGCTTGAGGCGGCCCGCGAGGCCCGTCATCGTGACGACCCGCTCCAGCCACTCCGGGTCCGGCCTGCGGCCCGCGATGTCCATGGGGAGCGTGATGTTCTCGATGGCGTTGAGCGTCGGCAGCAGGTTGAACGCCTGGAAGATGAAGCCGATCCGGTCCCTGCGCAACCGCGTGAGCTGCTTGTCCTTGAGGCTGCCGAGTTCGACGTCCCCGATCCGCACCGACCCCTCGCTGAAGGTGTCGAGCCCCGCGACGCAGTGCATCAGCGTGGACTTGCCGGACCCCGAGGGCCCCATGATCGCGGTGAACTCGCCCTGGCGGAAGTCGACGGAGACCCGGTCGAGGGCGACGACGCGCGTGTCGCCCGCCCCGTACACCTTGGAGACTCCGACGGCGCGCGCCGCGGCGACGTCCGTGCGTCCGAGGGGTGGCGACATGGTCATGGCGGGCTCCTGGGGGTGAGGGAGGGGAGGGAACGGCTCCATCGTTCCGTCCCCGCGCCCGCGGATCGTCCGCCTGCGTGTCCGTTCCCGGGGCCGACTCCGGTCGGACGCCCGCCCCCGGGTGTCCCCCTGCGGTATGACGGCGGACGCGGGGCCCGGCGGACGCGGGGCCGGTGCTCAGGCGGGGCCCGCGCTCAGACGGGGCGGGGCCGGGGCCGGGGGCCAGGGGCCTCCCCGGGCCAACCTGCCCGCCGCCGCGGCCCCTTCCGGACCCGGACCGGTAGGACCCACTCCGGATCCCGCCCGGATCGGGTGCCGAGACGAACTTCCGTACGGACCCTTACGTGCCTACGCTGGGTGCAGGCTCCGCACCGTTCCGTCACCACCCCGACATCAGCGGAAGGATCCCCCGTGCCCGCGACCGCCACCCCCCTGCACGACGGCCCCCGCCCCGCCCGCCCGGCGGCGCGGCCCCGGCCGAAGCAGAGCGCCGCGTACGGGTCCCCGTGCGCTCCCCGGTGCGAGCCGCCCCGCCGTGCGGGCCCGCGGGACCCGCCGGCCCGGCCGGTCCCGCCCGCGCCGTGAGGCGGCGCCGCGAGCGGTCCACGGGGGGAGATCGCGCCCGCGCGGCCGTGTCACGTGACGCACGGTGACGCATCCTCAGAGTGACCGGGCGGCGACTTTTCGTCATTCCGGTGCCCACTCCGGACGGCCGACCCGGGCGGGCCGCACGCCTCCGGCATGTGCCCATGGCCTTGCCCCCGTGCTGACGCTCCCTCAGACGCCAATAAAATAAGACAAGATCGGGTTCGCGGCTCGTTGTTGAACTGCCGCATCCCGATAGGCTCGTGAGCCAACGCGGAGCCGCGCGCCACGCCCGGATGGTGGAAAGCAGACACGGCGAGCTTAAACCTCGCTGCCCCTCAGCGGGCGTGCCGGTTCAAGTCCGGCTCCGGGCACCACCTCTCCGTCACCACCCCGGCCCGGCCGCGTCAGCCGGCCCGCGAAGGCCGCTTGTCCGTCCAGTCGATGACGAGGCGTCGGTCGACGAACAGCCGGCGGCCCTCGCGGCGGGCGAAGGTGTCGAGATCGCGGATCGACATCACCAGCAGCGTGCGGGTGCCGTCCTCCGTCCACACGTGGTGCGCGAGGCAGTGGCTCTCGCCGGTGGCCAGGTCCGGGTCCGCCGGGTCGAAGGCGAGGGTGGTCTGCCCGTTGAAGTGCGTGGTGTGGTCGCAGGTTTCGAGGACGCCGAACGACGTGGTGGCGATCTGCACCGCGTCGCGCCTCAGCGGCCCGGTGGCGACGGCCCGGCCGACGAGCACCTCGTTGTGCCCCGTCCCGTACACGTCGGCCGTGTCGAGGAGTGCCACCCCCGCTCCATGGCGCGGTGGATCGTGCCGATGGCGCCCGTCCCAGTCCGTGGGGCCGTACAACGCGCTCATTCCCATGCGGCCGAGGCCCTGCTGCGAGGTTTCGAGTCCGGTGAGGCGCACCCGGCCGAGCCGCCGGGCGCCGGTGTTCTCGCTCATTCTTCCTTCTCCGTTCGCGGACGCGGGCAGTGGAACCCGGGTGGGGAACCCGGGGCGTGGGGGATGCGGGCACGGCGAGGCGCGGCGGCACGCCTGGATGACCGGACGGCCGCCCCGAGGGGTCTGCCGTGCGTGGCGGGACGGTTTTCCCTGCGCGGCGGGACGGCGGTGGGGCGGGAGGGGCGGGAGCCTCAGTCCCCGGCGCGGTGCGCGGGCGCGTCCGCGGCGGGGGAGGGCGCGGCCCAGCTCGCCAGGAGGCGCAGGGCCTCCGCGGAGGCCGAGCCGGGCTCTGCGGTGTAGAGGCCGAGGACCTGCTCGCCGTCGGCCGCGGGCGTCAGGGCCTGGTAGTGGAGGGTGAGTTCGCCGACCACCGGGTGGTGGTAGCGCTTGGTGCCGTGGGCGTGCCGCAGCACCTCGTGCGTGGCCCACCAGCGGCGGAAGTCCTCGTCCCGCAGGGAGAGTTCACCGACGAGCTCGGCGAGCCGCGGGTCGTCGGGGTGGCGGCCCGCGTACAGGTGCAGGCCGGCGACGACGCCGCGCGCCGCGTGCTCCCAGTCCGCGTAGAGGGAGCGGGCGTGCGGGTTGAGGAAGACGTAGCGCGCCATGTTCCGCTCGCGGCTCGGCAGGGCGTCGAAGTCGAGGTAGAGGGCGCGCATCAGGTGGTTGGCCGCCAGGACGTCCTGGCGCCTGCCGGTCACCATGGCGGGCAGGTCCCGCACGCTGTCGAGGACCTGGCCGAGACCCGGCGCGAGTCTCTGCACGGGCAGCGGCCGCGCCCGCACGGGCCGCGGCCTCGCCAGGGCCACCAGGTGCTCGCGCTCCGACTCGTCCAGGCGCAGGGCGCGGGCGACGGCGTCGAGCACCGCCGTGGACACGTGCGGGCTCCGCCCGCGCTCCAGCCGTACGTAGTAGTCGGTGCTGACCCCGGCGAGCGCGGCCACCTCCTCCCTGCGCAGTCCCGGCACCCGCCGCGGCCCGGGCCCCGCGGGGACGCCGGCCTGTTCCGGGGTGATGCGCGCGCGGCGGGAGCGCAGGAAAGCGCGGAGTTCCGCCGGGCCGCCCGCCGGGGAAGGCTGATCGCTCATGCCATCAGCGTAGGTGCGCGAAAGGGGCCGAGAGGGCCCTGAAGGGGACAGGAATCACCTCCTCCGGCGCGGGGTGGCCGCGGTGTCCCGGGCCGTCGGGGACCCGTCGCCCGTGAACCCCCCACCGCCCCCCGGGCACCGGTGGGATGATGTGCTCCACAGGCGCTCGCCGCATCCACAGGAGCCGCTCGATGACCATCGACACCAGCAAGCCCCATCCGGCACGGGTCTACGACTGGCTGCTCGGCGGCAAGGACAACTATCCCGTCGACCGCGAGGTGGCGCGGCGGCTGCCGCCGCACGCGCGGGTGGACGCGCGCACGAACAGGGCGTTCATGCGCAGGGCCGTGGCCTGGCTCGCCGAGTCGGGCGTCGACCAGTTCCTCGACATCGGTACGGGCATCCCGACCGAGCCCAACCTGCACCAGGTCGCGCAGGGCGTGAACCCCGCCTGTCGCGTCGTCTACACGGACAACGACCCCATCGTGCTGCGGCACGCGGAGGCGCTGCTCGTCTCCGCGCCCGGTGGTGCCACGGACTACCTCCAGGCCGACGTGCGGGAGCCGGAGGCCATCCTGGAGTACGCGCGCAAGCTGCTCGACTTCGACCGGCCCATCGCCCTCTCGCTGATCGCGCTGATGCACTTCGTGCCGGACGGCCAGGACCCGTACGGCATCACCCGCACCCTCACCGAGGCGCTCGCGCCCGGCAGCTTCCTCGTGCTGACGCAGGGCACCGGCGACTTCCACCCGGACCTGGCGGCCGAGGTGTCCGGCACCTACCGCTCGGGCGGCATCTCCCTCGCGCTGCGGTCACGCGCCGAGGTGGCCCGCTTCTTCGACGGGCTCGACCTGGTCGAGCCCGGTCTGGTGCGGGCCACCGAGTGGTACAGGACGGGGCCCGCGCCCGAGTCCGCCGACAGCTCCTTCTACGTCGGGGTGGGCCGGGTGCCGGAGGCTCGGTAGACGCCTGACGCAGAGCGCTGCGCGGCGGCGGGGTCCGCCAGGTGGCGGGCCTCCTCCTCCTCGGTGAGCCCGCCGCGGGCCACGGCGGCGGCGCGCGGCGCCAGGTCCACGTCCTTCGCCGTCCGGCCGGCGTCCCCGCGGACGCAGAGGTGCGCGCCGCCTGCCGGCGGCGTCGCGGGCTACGTCGTGGGCCACGTCGAGGACGATGCCGCAGCCGATCCCGCAGGGCGAGCACGCCGTGCGGACCCGCTCGGCCGCCGCGACCGACTCCACCGCCTGGCCCGCCCTGCCCCGCGCGCGGGCCTGGCACCACGGGCCCGCGCCGGCGATCACGGCAGGAAGGGCCGGTTGCGCGCCCGTGCAGGAGAGGGCGCCCGCGCCGTCACGTGTGCCGCACGGCGGCCGCCGTGCGGCACAGGGCGCGGGGCGGCACGCGCAACGGCTCGGACGTCACCGTTTCGTCAGCCCCGTGCGGGCGTGGCCGCGCGGCGGATCGGAGATCATCGCGAAAGGGGCCTGCGCACGGCAGACTGGGTCCCGGCAAGGGGACACGCGAGGAAGTCATCCGAACGGGCAGGGGCGAGGGCGGTCAGGCACGGGCGGACACCGCGGCTATCGCGGTACGACGATGTCACGATCGTGCATGATCCTCCGTGGGGACGAGACGTTTCTCTTTGCCTTCGCATTACCCTTGACGCGAGACCGCGCAGGGCGGTCATGGAGGAGTGAGATGAGGAGCAGCAACCCGGTCTTCTCACGACGGGGCTTCACCCGTGACGCCGGTGCGCGCGCCGGGTACGCGGGATTCAACACGGCGCCCCAGGCCGGGGGCACCGCCGTGGGCACCAACCCGTACGCGACGAACCCGTACGCGGCGGACCCCTACGGGCAGGCCGCCGGCAGGTCCGGCGCCATGACGATGGACGACGTCGTCTCCCGCACGGCACTCACGCTCGGCGCGGTCGTCGTCACGGCCGTCCTGTCGTGGCTGCTGCTGCCGGTGGACGAGGCCAACCTCGGCAGGTCCTACGGCATCGCCGTCGGCGCGGCGCTCGTCGCGCTGGTGCTCGGCCTCGTCCAGTCGTTCAAGCGCAGGCCGACGCCCGCGCTGATCCTGGCGTACGCCGCGTTCGAAGGTGTCTTCCTCGGCGTGCTCAGCAGCGTCGTCAGCACCTACATCGCGTCGGGCGTCGTCATCCAGGCCGTGCTCGGCACGATGGCCGTCTTCGCGGGCACCCTCATCGCCTACCGGATGCGGTGGATCCGGGTCACCGGCCGCTTCTACCGGTTCGTGATGGCCGCGGCGATGGGCTTCCTGATCCTGATGGCCGTCAACCTGCTGTTCTCCGTCTTCACCCACGGGGACGGCCTCGGCTTCCGCAGCGGCGGCCTCGGCATCGCGTTCGGCATCGTCGGCATCCTGCTCGGCGCGTGCTTCCTCGCCCTCGACTTCAAGCAGGTCGAGGACGGCGTCGCCTACGGCGCGCCGCGCGAGGAGTCCTGGCTCGCCGCCTTCGGCCTGACGATGACCCTCGTCTGGATCTACCTGGAGATCCTGCGGGTGCTCTCGATCCTCCAGAACAACAACTGACGCACGGGGCACGGGCCGCGGTGTGACACCGGGGCCATGACACGCGAAGGGGTCCGCGGGCAGCACGCCCGCGGACCCCTTCGCGCGGTGTCCGTCGAGTGCCTGCGGACGCCGCGCCGCGGCGGTCAGAGCAGGCGGCGCGCCGCCCGCCGCAACTCGTGCTCGTGGACGATCGCCTTCGCGTGCCCGTACGAGAGGTCGTGCTCGCCCCTCAGCCAGCTGACCTTCTCCTCGAAGCGGACGAGGGCCGGACCCTCGTCGAGCGTGCGGAGCCATTCCGACACCGGCCTGCCGGTGCGCTGCGGGATGTGGGAGAGCAGATTGCGATGGGTCTCTTCGGAGAAGACAAGGGACATCGGCGCCTCCGGACGCGTCGCGCGTACTGGTGCAGCGGCGGCTGCCGAAGAAGCAGCCGTTAACGACACCGTGCCTGAGGGGCCGCCCGTTGGCAACAGTCCAGAACCCTTTCCCACCGTTCGTGGCAGGGGCGCGTAGGGTCGGGCCCGTGCTCGATACGACACCGCTGACGACGGCCGTCGACCGGTTCACCGACCGGCTGCGCGCCGCCCCGCAGAGCAGGCTCAGACGCGGTCCCGCGGGCGCGGCGCTCGCGCTGGCCAGGGAGCTTTCCGTGCGCGCTCAGCGCCTTGAGGACCCCGCGGCCCAGCCGCGGATCATGCCGGACGCCGGCGTCTTCGTGGTCGCCGACCAGCTCGCCGTCGCGGCGGGCGACCTGGTGGAGGCACTGCGGACGGCCCCGTCCCAGCAGGAGCTGGACGAGGCCGTCAGATCGGTCGCGCGCACCGTCGCGGAGGCGAAGCTGTAGGCGCAGGCGCGCGCCCCCGAGGTGCGGGGCCCTACGCCCTACAACGACGCGATCACCCGGTCCGCGAGGATGTAGACGTGCTCCTCGGCCGCGTCGGCGGAGCCTTCGGCCGCGTCGGCGCCGCAGGAGAACGTCAGGCTGTACGCGCCGGAGACGCCCGAGCCGCCCAGCAGGAACGGATTGCCGCCCTCGCGCAGCGCGCGGGCCAGCCGCTCCGCCGTCTCCCGGTGGCCAGGGGTCATGCACAGCGTCGTGCCGTCGGCGAACATGTACACATCCAGCGTGCCCAGCGGCCCGGGACGTACGTCCGACAGCGGCGTGCGCGCGCCTGCCAGCCGCTTGAGCCTGGCGACCGTGCGCTCGTGGTCGGTGACGACGGGCGTCCTCGTCGGCGTGAAGTCCGGGTGCGAGGGGTGCCTGCGGCGGGCCGCGGCCAGCTCGGGCGAGTCCTCGGGGAACTCGTCCGGACCCGCGGGGGCCACCGGCTCCGCGGTCTCCACCGCGTCCTCCGCGGGGCCCTCGTGCGCGGCGGTCTCCACCCCGGCGAAGTCGTCGAACGCGTCGGCGACCTGGTCGTAGGCGGCGGGGTCGTAGGCGACGGCGCCGTACGGCTCCTCGGCGGGGTGTGCGGGCCCGTGCGGGGACGCCGGGTCGGGCAGGTCGTGCCCGAGGGCCTCAAGGCCCGAGAAGTCGGCCTGGCGGGGCATGAAGAACGCGGCGTCCTCGAAGGAGGGGTCCACCCCGGGGCCGATGAGGCCGCCGAGCACGGACGGGGTGTCCGCCGCGTCGCGGGCCTCCTGCGCGGCCCAGAAGGCACGCGCCTCGGCGAGCTCGCGCTCGCGCTCCTCGGCGAGGGCGTCGGCCACGGCCGCGCGTATCGCCTCCGCGGTGTCCACCGTGGTGCTCGCCGGCCGGGCTGACAGGTCGCCGGCCTCGGCCGCACCCGTCCTGGCCTGCGGTACGGACGCGCCGAACCCGCCGCCGCGGACCTCGGCCAGGTCGCCGCGCAGGGCGGTGACCTCCTTGCGCAGCCCGTGGGCCGCGCGGAGTGCCGCCGCGCCCACGGCGGTCGCGGCGGCCGTGGTCAGCAGCAAGGCAAGAGACATGGCGCTCACTTACTACTCCCCAAACTCATCGATTCCCCCGGTCTTCCTATCTCAGCTTGTCGTGGCGGCGGGGGGAGCGTCAGTGCGTTACGTCATGAAATGGGCGGGTCTTTGGACCCATGGAAATCCGGCAGCCCGCCGCTGACCTGCACAGACGAATCTCCCCCCGGACTTGGTCACAATCCGGGGGGAGATTCCATTACGACGGGAGCGCGGGTTCGCCTACGACGGGAGCGCGGGTTCGCCGCCCGGCTCAGCCCAGCCGCTCTGCGCTCGTGGTCGCGCTGGACTTCGCCACCGCTTCGCTACGGCTCAGCTCAGCCGCGCGCTTCCTTGGTCGCGCTGGACTTCGCCACCGCTTCGCTACGGCTCAGCTCAGCCGCTCGATGACCATGGCCATGCCCTGGCCGCCTCCCACGCACATCGTTTCGAGGCCGAACTGCTTGTCGTGGAACTGGAGGCTGTTGATCAGCGTGCCCGTGATGCGGGCGCCGGTCATGCCGAAGGGGTGGCCGACCGCGATCGCGCCGCCGTTCACGTTCAGCTTCTCCAGCGGGATCTCCAGCTCCCGGTACGAGGGGATCACCTGTGCCGCGAACGCCTCGTTGATCTCGACGAGGTCGATGTCGTCCATGGTGAGCCCCGCGCGCCGCAGCGCCTGCCGGGACGCCTCGACCGGGCCGAGGCCCATGATCTCGGGCGAGAGACCTGTCACCCCGGTGGAGACGATCCGGGCGAGCGGCGTGAGGCCCAGCTCGCGCGCCTTCGTGTCCGACATGATCACCAGCGCCGCGGCGCCGTCGTTGAGCGGGCAGCAGTTGCCCGCCGTGACGCGGCCGTCCGGCCGGAACACCGGCTTGAGGCCGGAGACGCCCTCCAGCGTGACGCCCGCGCGCGGCCCGTCGTCCTTGGCGACGACCGTGCCGTCGGGCAGCGTGACGGGCGTGATCTCGCGCTCCCAGAAGCCGTTCTTGAGGGCCTCCTCCGCGAGGTTCTGCGACCTGACGCCGAACTCGTCCATCTCCTCGCGCGTCACGCCCTTCCACCGCGCGAGGTTCTCCGCGGTCTGCCCCATCGCGATGTACGGGTCGGGCAGCAGCTCGTCCTCGCGCGGGTCGTGCCAGTCGGCACCGACGGACTGGGCGACCTCGGCCGTGCGCGCCTCCGCGCTCGCGAAGAGGGGGTTGTGGGTGTCCGGCATCCCGTCGCTCGTGCCCTTCACGGAGCGCGACACCATCTCGACGCCCGCCGAGATGAAGACGTCGCCCTCGCCCGCCCTGATGGCGTGCAGCGCCATCCGTGAGGTCTGGAGCGAGGACGAGCAGTAGCGGGTGATCGTGCAGCCCGGCAGGTGGTCCATCCCCATCTGCACGGCCACGATGCGCGCCAGGTTGTGGCCCTGCTCGCCGCCGGGGAGCCCGCAGCCGAGCATCAGGTCGTCGATCTCGCGCGGGTCGAGCCCGGGGACCTTGTCGAGCGCGGTCCTGATGACCGTGGCGGTCAGGTCGTCGGGCCGCAGGTCCTTCAGCGACCCCTTGAAGGCCCGCCCGATGGGGGAGCGGGCGGCTGAGACGATCACGGCTTCTGGCATCGGGCGCTCCTGGGGGCGGGATGGTCGACGGCTCTGTCCACCTTCATCCTAAGCGGTCGCTCAGGCGGACGGAGGTCTGGTCCCCGCGCCCCGGGCCCCCGAAACCGCGTCCCGCGCGGGGGGCGGCGTGAGATGCCCCACGCCGCCGTCCCCCGCCCGTCCCGCGCCCCCACGGAGCGGTGCCTTCCGCACGGCGCCTGCGCTCCGTGTGGCCCGGCCGTCTGTGCGGCGGGGTGGTGGGGCGGCAGACGCGACCGGAGCGGCGGGACGGTACGGCGGCGGGCCCGGCCCGTAACGCGTGAGGGGTGTCCGCGGTCAGGTGTCCTGGTGGGCCTCGCGCGGCGCGGGTTCCTGCTGGGTGACGACATGGCGCCTGCGGCGGTGCTTGAGCAGCGCCCACGGCGCCCGCGCCCCGGTGACCTCGGTGCCGCCGCGCGCCGCGGCCTCGGACGCGGCCTTCGCGACGGGCAGCATGCCCTCGTCGCGCAGCACGTCGAGCCGGTCCGTCTCGGGCCACAGGCCGAGCGCCGCGCACACCGTCGGCAGCACCGCCATCGACGCCGTCGCGTACCCGTCGACCGACGGGTGGTAGTGGTCGGGCCCGAACATCTCGCTCGGGTGCGCCTCGAACTCGGGCCCCAGCAGGTCGCCGAGCGACACCGTGCGGCCGCCCTGCTCGACCGTGACGATGGTCTGCGCCGCGGCGAGCTGGCGGCTCGTGCGGCGCGCGAGCCAGCGCAGCGGCTGGTACACCGGCTCGACCGTGCCGAGATCGGGGCAGGTCGCGACGACCACCTCGGCGCCGGCCGTGCGCAGCCTGCGCACCGCGTCCTTCAAGTACCGCACCGAATGGGTCGGCGCCATCCGGTGCGTCACGTCGTTCGCCCCGATCATGATCACGCACACGTCGGGCAGCCGCGACGGATCGGACAGCATCAGCGTGACCTGGCGGTCCAGGTCGTTGGAGCGGGCGCCAGGCAGCGCCACGTTCACCAGATCCACGGGCCGCTCCGCCACCGCGGCGAGCCCCGACGCGAGCAGCGCCCCCGGCGTCTGGCCGACCCGCCGCACCCCCTGCCCGGCCGCGAGCGAGTCGCCGATCACGCCGAGACGCAGCGCGTCCGCCTCCCCGTAGGCGAGCCCGTACCAGCCGTTCCCGTTGGCGGGGACGGGCGCGTCCGGAATGCCCACCCGCCGCTTCGCGAGCTGGACCTCCGCAAGCAGCACGCCCACCCCTGCCGCGCCGATCAGGCCGATGCCTCCGCCACCGAAAGCCGCACCCGTCGCGATCCGCCGCGCCACCCTCGCTCTCGACACCGTCCGAGCCCCTTCCTCCCACACGCACCCATGTACAAGGCATATCTGCCCGCCGGAGACTCCGGCACCAACGACATCAACGGACTGATCGCGGCCCGTATGCCTGACCCGGCCCCGTTGCCCGCCTACGCTGCCGTGGCTGGGCCCGTGAGCAGGCCGTGCCTAGGCTGTCGGGACCAACACGGAGATCCCGATGGCGGCCCTGGACACAACCGGAGACATACGGTGCAATTCCACGATTCGATGATCAGTCTCGTCGGCAATACCCCGCTGGTGAAGCTGCGCAGCGTGACCTCGGGCATCCAGGCGACGGTCCTGGCCAAGGTCGAGTACTTCAACCCCGGCGGCTCCGTCAAGGACCGCATCGCCCTGCGCATGATCGAGGCGGCCGAGCGCAGCGGCGAACTGCGCCCCGGCGGCACGATCGTGGAGCCGACGAGCGGCAACACCGGCGTCGGCCTCGCCATCGTGGCCCAGCAGAAGGGCTACAAGTGCGTCTTCGTCTGCCCCGACAAGGTCTCCACCGACAAGATCAACGTCCTGCGGGCCTACGGCGCCGAGGTGGTGGTCTGCCCGACCGCGGTCGACCCCGACCACCCCGACTCGTACTACAACGTGTCCGACCGGCTGGTGCGGGAGATCCCCGACGCCTGGAAGCCCGACCAGTACAGCAACCCGAACAACCCGCTCTCCCACTACGAGACCACCGGGCCCGAGCTGTGGGAGCAGACCGACGGCCGCATCACCCACTTCGTGGCGGGCATCGGCACCGGCGGCACGGTCTCGGGCACCGGCCGCTACCTCAAGGAGGTCAGCGCCGACCGGGCCTCGGGCCCCGTGCGGATCGTCGGCGCTGACCCCGAGGGCTCCGTCTACTCCGGCGGCTCGGGCCGCCCCTACCTGGTCGAGGGCGTCGGCGAGGACTTCTGGCCGACCGCGTACGACCGCACGGTGACGGACGAGATCGTCGCCGTCTCCGACAAGGACTCCTTCCAGATGACGCGCCGCCTCGCCAAGGAGGAGGGGCTGCTCGTCGGAGGCTCCTGCGGCATGGCGGTCGCCGCGGCGCTGAAGGTCGCGCAGGGGCTCGGCCCCGACGACGTGGTGGTCGTGCTGCTGCCCGACAGCGGACGCGGCTACCTCAGCAAGATCTTCAACGACGAGTGGATGAACGACTACGGCTTCCTTGAGCACACCGGCGGCGCCGCCACCGTCGGCGACGTGCTGCGCCACAAGGAGGGCGCCATCCCCACGCTCGTCCACATGCACCCGGACGAGACGGTCGGCCAGGCCATCGAGGTGCTGCGGGAGTACGGCGTCTCGCAGATGCCGATCGTGAAGCCGGGCGCCGGGCACCCCGACGTGATGGCGGCCGAGGTCGTCGGCTCGGTCGTGGAGCGCGAGCTCCTCGACGCGCTGTTCGCCGAGCGCGCCACCCTGGCCGACCCGCTGGAGAAGCACATGTCGGCGCCGCTGCCGCAGGTCGGCTCGGGCGAGCCGGTGGCCGACCTGATGGCGGTGCTCGGCGGCAGCGGCCGCGAGGGCGCCGACGCGGCGATCGTCCTGGTGGAGGGCAAGCCGACCGGCGTCGTCAGCAGGCAGGACCTGCTGGCCTTCCTGTCGTCCGGCGGACGCTGAGACGACGGGCCCGCGCGGGCGCGCTGGTCGCGGGGGCGTACCGGATGCGGGGGTTGCGGGGCGCGGGGCGTGCGGGGTGCGGCTGTGCGCCCCCGTGGCGCCCCGGGGCGCGGATTCGCGCAAGTGGTACGAGGCCGACACGTCCGTGCAGCACGCGCTTAACACGGCACCGGCACTGTAGGACTCGCGCCTGGGAACGAAGGAGCGGCTCCCGGACCTCCCATCGGCGCCCCGGGCACGCGGGTCGGCCCTGACCCGAGCCGTGTCCCCGCGCGGGGACCTGCCGTCGTCCCGCCCCCTGTTGCACGGGGGTGCGGCGGTCCCCGCGCCTTTCCGGGCCCCGGCCCTCCTCCTGGCGCACCAGGTCCGGGTGCTTGAGGACGTGGTTCTTGCCGAGCGTCATGAAGGTGGCGTGCGCGGGGTACTTCGCCAGCGCTTTCAGGACTGCGGGCGTGTAGCGGCTCGGGCCGGCGTCGAAGCTGAGCGCGACGCACTTGGCCTTCCGGCAGTCCACGGCGCCCGGCTCGCCCGCGGCGACCGCGGCGCCGGCCCCGCGCCCCGAGGCGCTGGGCGCCGCCGGTGCGTTGCCGGCGGCGTCCCTGGCCGTTTTCGGGCTGGTCACCGGGTACGAGGCGCCGCAGGCGCCGAGCGCGGGTACGAGGCAGCCCGCGGTCAGGGCACCGGCGAGCAGCCGGAGCGCGGCGGGGCGCGCGGGTATGGGGTGCGTCGGGGCATGGCGTCACTTCCGTGGGTGCGTGACCTCCGCCGCGCGAAGGGGCGGGGCCGGGGCCGTGGCCGCACGCCGCGCGACGATCTACGGACATGGGCATGACGGATGGCCGGAGGAAGGGTCGAGCGGGACCGGTTTTTCCGACCGGCGTGCCGCACCCGTGTCAGCCACCTGGTCGAGGACTATAAGCGTCGTGTATACATGCGGTGTATAGCTGAACCGCCCGCCGTGCGTGCGAGCCCCCGGGCGCGCCCCGCACGGGGTTCACCGGGGGACCCGCACGAGGCGAAGGACGGGGGATGGCGCCCGTGTGCCGCGGGGCCGCGCCGCCTACCGTCCTGGGGCATGGACCCCCGCGACCCGGAGCTCAAGAAGGGACTCGACGCCACCCTTCAGGCCCGCCGAGAGCTCGGCGAGGAGTGCGACTCCGCGCTTGTGGACTCGTTCCTGGAGAAGGCCGGGGAGCGCCTCGGCGCCACGATGGACAGGCGCGTGCGCCGTGAACTGGCCGAGCGGCAGCTCGTCGTGGCACGCGGCGCCTCCCAACCCCGGGCGCACAACGGCTTCGATGAGCGCTACGGCTTCGGGATCGCCTCGCTGGTCCTGTGACCGTCCCCCTGTCCGCGATCGCGGCGGTGAACGCGGGACTGCCCGGCCTCGCGGTCGCCCGGCTGGGGCTCGTCGCCGTGAACGTCGTCCACTCCGCCCGCTTCCCGCCCTGGCGCGGGGCGCGCGGCGGCGGAGCGGCCCGCCGCGCCGGGAGGAGCGGGCGGGCCCGGCAGGCGGTCCGCCCACCCGGTGGGTCCCCCGCTCCATGGGAAAGGCCAGTGGGACTGACAGGGCCGCCCGCGGACGTTGCGGGGGTCACCGGCAGCGCGTGCTGACATGTCGCATCGGGCGTGGGGCCCGTCCGACCCGTCGACAGGCGCATGGTTGCAGGATGAGGAGATCGCCGTGCGAGAGGGCGGGTTTCCGGTCATCTCTTCTGATCTTGACTCATCGACGAGAGCGCACCACACCACAGAAGCGGGCAATCCGGCCGCGCCGCACACTGCGTCGACCTTTTATCCGCTTTGCCATCTGGCTCGCCGTGCCCACTCCATGACAGACTACGATGCTGCATGAGGACAATGAACGCTTCAAAGAGCCTTCACATGAGGGCTCCGACCTGACCTGATGCTCCATCGCAGGGGGGACTCGCCTTACCGGCGAGCGGCGATCGAAGCGCTCACGATTGCGAGTCGTACATGAAATGGACCATTACCGTCGAGGCGTCCGGGGATGACGCCACCGAGACGCCGGCGACGATCACGGCGATCATGCAGAGTGATCCCGACGGGGCACCGCGGATAGTCGAACTGACCGTCCGCGCTGCCCATGGGGGCGGGGTTCCCTCGCGTGCGGCCCGGGACATCGACTTCGAGATGCTGGCTCGGGCGATCAGCGGTGCCACCGCACCCGTGCCCCCACATCCGCAGACGGATTCGGGTGATGGGGGAAGGGCGCCATCGCCCCCACGGGCCGAGACGCGCACCGAGCGCCCCTATCGCAAGATGCCGGACGAAGCCGAGGTGCGAGAGGTCTTCCTCCGGACGGGAAGCGTGGGCAAGGTGGCCCGCCACTACGACGTGCCCAGGTACACCGCGCAGGCGTGGGTGGACAGGCTCCGTCGCATGGGGCATCTGGAAGACCGGAAGCCGCTTTCCTCCCGGTAGGTGCACGGCCGCACCACTGTCGCGGCCAGCGTGGCAGGGCGGCAGTCTTCGGAGGGAGGAGCGGGAGCCGGTGTGGTGTCCGGCCGTCTTCACCCCGGCTGCCCGCCCTGCGGGCGCACGGCTGTACAGAGTGTGTGGCTCCAGGTCGGCCGCATGCTCACCGGCGGATGTCCTACCGCACGCCTGGCCGGCACAGGGGCGACCGGGTGGCTGCGGCACAGGAGAGTCACCCCTGTCTGCACATGACCGCTTCTCCATGCCTTCCCCCCGTGCACTGTCCCCCGACACAGCGTGTACATCCGGACAACTGTCCCGCCCCCAGTCGCTCCGTCCCGGCAGAGGCCGACTTCTGGGGCGTGCGCGGGGTGCCTGGTGTGCGCACCGCCGGACGCAGGATTGTGCTGCCTCCGCCGAGAGTACAGTGAGACAACAGCGGGCGCCAGGTCTCTCCCCTCGTTCTCGCGCTGAAAAAGGCTGTATCGTATGCATGCTCCAGGTCCGATCCTGTTCCGGTCTTGAAGGCGCGCGGCGGAAGGGAACACCGTGGAAGTCACGTGGGATCAGGTACGTGCATGGCGGTTGAAGCGGCAGTTCCTCGAAACGCGGGGCGGGACGGGAGCGGCGGAGGTCGTCGGGAGGCTGTGCGGGGTCCAGGCACAGGTTGCCTCAGCCGCCGAGACGGCACTGGGGACCAGGCAGGCCGAGCCCCGCGGTGACGCGCTCCGCAGAGGACTTGAAGACCGTGTACTGGTGAAGACCTGGGCCATGCGCGGCACACTCCACGCGCTGCGTTCGTCGGAAGTCGCCTCCTATCTGTCACTCATCGCTTCGGCGCGCACCTGGACCAAGCCGGTGTGGCAGCGCTCCTTCGGCGCGACGCCGAAGGAGGTGGCAGCTCTGGCCGAGGCCGTCTCCACGATCCTTGACGGTGCGGTGCTCACGCGGGACGAGCTCGTGACGGCACTGGTGTCCGACGCCCGGTTCAGCGGTATGGAGGAGCAACTCCGCTCGGGATGGGGCGCGTTGCTCAAGCCGCTCGCCTGGCAGGGCGCGTTGTGCTACGGGCCGAGCCAGGGCACCAAGGTCACCTTCACCCGCCCCGCGAGCCTGCTGCCCGACTGGAAGGGCCTGCCCGATCCCGATGAGGCCGCGTCGACGGTGATCGCGTCGTATCTGGGTGCCTACGGCCCGGCGACGCCCGAGGTCTTCGACGCCTGGCTGTCCCGCAACAGCCTGCGGAAGACGGTCCTGCGCGCGTGGTTCGCGGAGATGGGCGACGACCTGACCGAGGTCCGGGTGGAGGGGCACAGCGCCTTCATCCTGTCGGAACACGCCGACGAACTCGCCGACTGCGTCCCCAGCACCTCCGTACGGCTGCTCGGCGCGTTCGACCAGTACGTCCTCGGACCGGGAACCAAGGCCACCGAGATGCTGCCGGCCGAGCACCGCGGCAAGGTGAGCCGGGCCGCCGGGTGGATCTCACCGGTACTCGTGGACGGCGGGCGGATCACCGGTGTGTGGGAGCTGACGGGCGACGAGGTCGTCGTGTCGCTGTTCCCCGACGCCGAGAAGCCCTCCGGCAAGGCGCTGGAGTCGGAGGCGGAGCACCTCGCACGGGTCAGCGGGACGAACGACCTCACGGTGCGCTTCGCCTGATCGCTCTCGTGCGGCGCCGCGGCACCCCGCCGCGGCGCCGCGGCGTCACCGGATCAGGGCGGAGAGCGGGGCGTCGGGGCACTTCGCGGCCCGGACCAGCAGCGCCAGCACCTGGTCGATCCTGGCCAGGCCCGTCTCGCGGTCCCACAGATCGGTGTTGATCTCCAGCATCACCGAGACGCCGTCCTCGCGCACGAGTGAGTGGAACGACATGTCGTAGCGGGCGGTGCCATGGGAGATCAGCTCGTAGGACGTGCGGCAGCCGGGCAGGTCGGCCGGCATCCAGTCGGCGAGCTGGAGTTCGCAGGTGACCTGGTAGACGGGGTGTGTGCCGGGCAGGCGCTCCGGGCGGACCGCGTCCACGATCTCGGCGAACGGCAGGGCCTGGTGCTCGTAGGCCAGCAACAGCTCGGTCCTGACCCGGTCCAGGAGCTCGGCGAAGGACGGGTCACCCGAGCAGTCGACCCGTACGGGCAGTACGTTCAGGAAGCAGCCGATCAGCAGCTCCGCCCCCCGGCGCCCCCGGTTCTCCGCCGGGACGCCCACCACCAGGTCGTCCTGTCCGGTGAGGTGGTGCAGCAGGGCGACGACGGCGGAGCAGAACACGGCGAACGGCGTGGTACGGCGCTCGCGAGCGAGGCCGCCGAGCATTCCGGCGACTTCGCGCGGGGCACGTCGCTCAAGGAACTCGCCGGTGAAGGTGGCCCGGTCGGGACGCGCCCGGTCGGTGGGCAGGGCCGGGCGCGGCGCGTTCGCCAGCTTCCGCCTCCAGAAGCGGCGCAGTCGCTCGCCCTCGGCTCCGGCGAGCATGTCCTGCTCGGCCCTGACCAGGTCGGCGAAGCCGAGCGTCAAGGGGGCCAGGGAAGCGGGCCGGGACTCGGTACGCGCCCGGTAGAACTCGGACATCTCCCGCATGAACACCGTCATCGACACCTCGTCGGTGACCAGGTGGTGGAAGAGCAGATGCAGGACGTGCCGGTCCTCCGCAAGGCGCACCAGCCGGGCGCGCAGCAGCGGGCCCCGGGTGATGTCGAAGCCGCCGTAGGCGGTCTCCTGCTCCAGGGCCCGTGCCCGGCGGTCGCGTTCCGGCCAGGGGAGCCCGCCGAGGTCCACCAGGGGGACGTCGAAGTCCCGGTGGCCGGCGACGCGCTGCACCGGCTCGCCGTCCACCTCGACGAACGTGCCGCGCAGCCCGGCCTGGCGGGCGACGACGCAGGCGACCGCGGCGCGCAGCGCCGACGCGTCCAGAGGCCCGTCGATGCGCAGGAGGAGGGGGATCGTGTGGGTGAGCGCCCCCGGGTTCGCCTGTTCGGCGAGCCACAGCTGCCGTTGCGCGGCCAGCAGCGGGATCGGGGTGTCCTCGCCGGGCGGCGGGGCCGCCGCGGGTACGGGGGCCGCTTCGTCGGTGCCGTCCCCGGAAGCGGAAGCGGAGGCGACCAGGGCGAGGAGCGCGTCCAGACGGGGGTGGAGGCGGCGCAGCTCGGCGGCGAGGAGGGCGGGGGTCGGGTTCTCGAACAGCGTGCGGACGCGCACCCTGACGCCCAGGGTCTCGTCCAACTCCGCGATCAGACGCATCGCGACCATCGAATAGCCGCCGAGTTCGATGAAGTCGTCGTCGGCGTGCACGAGCGGACGCTCCAGCACCTGGGCCCACAGCTCGCACATCAGTGAGACCAGGGGGTCGCCGGCGGTGGTCGCGCCGTCCTCGGCGCGTCCGGTCGTGCCCGGACGGGTGGACGGCCGCACGAAGGACACCCCGTCGAGGATCTCCAGACGGCCCAGGGGGTTCCAGCGGGCGGTCAGCGGTGTCGCGGCGGAGTCCGCGTACAGCGTGCCGGGCGCGTACGGCGACAGCGCGGTTCCGCTCCCCGGGACCCCGCCGACCTGGAGGTCCACGGGAGCACCGCCCCTCAGGACCGGCCAGGCCCCGGGCACACCGGTGCAGTCGGCGACCAAAAGCAGGCCGCCGTACGGCTGGAGGAGCCGGAGGACCCGCCGTGTCCCGCCGGCCGTCCAGCGCGCCAGATCCTCGGCGGCGACGCAGGCATCGGTGACGAGGGTCCGCGCGGTGGACCGCCCGACATACGCGCCGAACAACTCGGCCGGTACCAGAGCCGCGGTGGCAGGCAGGTCCGGCGCGTCCCCGGGGCCCGCGGGCACCACGTGTGCCCCGGCCCGCAGGGCGGCCCCGCGGACGGCGTCGGCGTGCGCGGCCTCCGGATGGATCAGAAGCGTGTCGGCGTCGGACAGGCCCAGGGCCTCCGCGAGGTGCGCGGAGGGCCCCTCCCCGGCCGGCGGCCCGGTGAGCGGAAGGGCCGATACGGGCAGACCGGGTGTACCGAGCCAGGCCGTGAGCACCCGCGCGTAGTCCTCGACCAGGGCGTCGATCCCGTGTTCGGTGTAGAGCCGCGTGTCGTACTCGACCCAGACCCGCAGCCCGTCGCGCGACGTGCCGACCTCGAAGACGGTGTCGAACCGGCCGCGCTCGCGCGGGACCTCCAGCGTCGACGTCGCCAGGCCACAGAAGGCCATGTCGCCCACCGGGTCCACGAGGGGCAGGAAGAGGTGCTGGACGACCGTGGTGCGGCGGGGATCGCGTTTCGCCCCGGCCACCTCGACGATCCTGCTCAACGGCAGACGGGCGTGGTCGACGGCTTCGGCGACGGCTCGTGTGCAACGGGCCGTGAGCTCGGCGAAGGCGGGGTCGCCCGCCACCCGGATCCGCAGCGGCACGGTGTTCGAGAACTGGCCCACCAGGCGCTCGGCCTGGGGAACGGGCCGGTTGGCGGCGAGCACCCCGAGGACGAGGTCGTCGTCTCCCGTCGAACGGGTGACCAGTGCGGCGAAGGCGGCGAGGCAGACCGCGTAGGGCGTGGTGCGCTGTTCCCGGGCGAAACCGGCGAGTGCGGAGGCGACGGCGGCCGGGAAGCTGAACGCGCGACGGCGGCCCTTGGTCCCCTTCACCGGCGGCCTCGGCCTGTCGAGCCGCAGGTCGAGCGCGGCCGGCGCGTCCCGCAGGTTCTCCCGCCAGAACGGCGCGTCCGTCCGCAGGGCCGCGGGCAGCAGTGTGTCGCGCTCCCAGATCGCGAAGTCGCCGTACTGCAGGGTGGGCTGGGGCACGGGGGAGGGAGCGTCGCGCAGAAAGGCCAGATAGTCGTCGCTGATCTCGGACAGGACGGTCCGCACGGCGGTGGCGTCGGCGACCAGGTGGTGGACGGCCAGCGCGAAGACGTGGTCGTCGGCGCCGAGGCTGACCACGAGGAAGCGGATCGGCGGACCTGAGCCCGGATCGGTGCCCTCCTCCGCGAAGTCGCGCACCAGGTCGATCGTCTGGGCGAGCGGCTCCGCGACGGAACCTCCGTCCTTCGCCGCGGCTGTGCCCCCGGCCCAGGAGAGGGGCGGGGCGCTGGGCGCGGGACGGACGCGCATCACGGGCTCGCCGTGGTGGTCGACGAAGGTGGTGCGCAGAATCTCGTGCCGCGCCAGTACCGCGCGAACGGCATGGGCGAGCGCCGGCCGGTCGAGGCGGCCCCGGAGGCGCAGGGCCACGCATTCGGTCAGGAACCCGTCCGTGGGACCGTGCTCTCCCGCGGTCCAGAAGTGCTCTTGGATGGGTGCCAGCGGGATGTAGTCTCGCGAAGAATGCACGGGGACACGATATCGTGTTTGGGTCCACGGCAGTGGAGTGGTGACCTGCCGAGGCCCTCCGGAGAGCGGACGCGCCGCCGGGGCGGAGCGTTCATGGGCCCTACTTCCCCGTCACCCAGGGCGCTTTCGGCAGGTGGCGAAAGCGTCGCGGAAGCAGTGTGGAGACTGCTATCGTCTCCGGTGCCGACAGTTGTTGACTCTACGACATGTTGTCGTGTTTCGGAGTGATGCATATGGGTCCGCGCGGGGCCGCCGAACAGTCCGTCGCCGACGATCCGAGCGCCCCGGTGAAGAAGCCCAGGTCGGTGCTCTTCCGTGAACGCAACTTCGCACTGCTGTGGTCCGGCGAGTCGATCAGCCTGCTCGGCAGCGAGGTCAGCGTCATCGCTCTGCCCTCGCTCGCCGTGCTCGTCTTCGGCGAGGGCGCGCTGGGCGTCGGTGCCCTGGTGGCGCTCCAGTGGGTCCCGTACGTACTGCTGGGACCGCTGATGGGCGTGTTCACCGACCGGCTGCGCCGCAAGCCGCTGATGCAGGTGGCGAACGTGGCCCGGTTCGTCATCCTGGGCTCCCTGCCGCTTGCCGCCGCCCTGGGCCACCTCACCGTGGCGCACCTGTACGCGGCGGCGCTGCTCAAGGGCGTCTTCGACGTCGTCTTCCAACTCGCCTACCAGGCCTACCTGCCGCAGCTCCTCGCCCGTGAGGACCTGATCGACGGCAACGCCAAGACCCAGCTCAGCCGCTCCACGGCGCTGGTCCTCGGCCGGTCCTTCGGCGGTGGCCTGGTCAGCTGGCTCGGCGCGGCCCGGGCCGTCACCGCGGACGCGGTCTCGTATCTGGTCTCCAGCCTCGCCCTCGCCTTCGTGCGCCACCAGGAGCCCCGGCCCAGGCCCGCCCAGCGCGGCGTCGCGGCGACCGTGCGGGACCTCAAGGGCGGCATCGCCCTCACCTTCGGCAACCGCCTGCTGCGCTCCCTGACCCTGATGGCCACGTTCGGCAACATGGCCGTCTCGCTGACCCTCGCGATGATCATCGTCTTCGCCTACGACGACCTGGGCTTCTCCGCGGGCCGGATCGGTCTCGCCCTGGGCGTGGGCGCCGTCACCACCGTCGTCGGGGCGGTGCTGTCCCGGCGGATCAACGAGCGGCTGGGCATGGGACGCACCCTGGTCCTCACCCATGCCCTCCTGGGACTGGCGTTCGTGCTGCTGCCGGTCGCGTCCGCGGCCGGCAAGGGCTTCGCCTTCACCGTCATCGTCGTGTCCCAGGCCATCTCGTCCTTCACGACACCCGTCGCCAACGTCGGCATCATGACCATGATCCAGAAGGCGACGCCGCCCCAGGCGATGGGCCGCGTCGGGGGCGTCTCCCTGCCGCTGGTGTGGGGAGCGAACGCCGTGGGCCCGCTCCTGGGCAGCGCGGTCGCGGCGCTGGCCTCGGTACGGGTCACGTTCTTCTTCGCGGCCGTGCTGGCCTGGTGCGCGGTCGTCTGGATCCTCCTCGGCTCGGTGCAGCGGATCACCGACGACGTCCCGGAGGAACTCCGCGTGCCCGCGTAGGGCACGTCATCCACCTTCCCGCGCCGGTCGGTGCCGGCCGTCCGCTGGAACGGCCGGAGCCGGGCGACGGACGACGTTCGACCCGGAGGGACACGTTTCATGGGCATCCCCGAAGACGCCACGTTGCCGGAAATCGTCCAGAGCCATGCCCGGACCAGGCCCGACGCCCTGGCGATCGAGCGCGGTCCGGTACGCATGACGTACGGAGAGCTCAACCGGGCGGCGAACCGGCTGGCACGGGCCCTGACCGCCCGGGGGGTGAACCGGGGCGCGGTGGTCGGCATCCACCTGGGGCGGTCCGTCGCATGGGTGACCGCCATGCTGGCGACGCTCAAGGCGGGCGCGGTCGTCATGACGCTGGACCCCAAGGCGCCGGCGGAGCGGGCGCGGCGCGCGGCGCGCGCCGCCGAGCTCGCCGCCGTCGTCACGGATGCCGGCGGCGAGCCGGAGGCGTCGGCGTACTCGGTGCCGGTGGTCGTGGTGGGCGACGGCGGCCTGAGGACCGCGGCGGAAGGGGAGTCCCGGCACACGGCGCTTCCGGGCGGGCCCGAGGACACCGATCCCCACACCCCCCTCTTCCCCGACGACCTCGCCTACGCGGTCCACACCTCCGGCTCGTCCGGCAGACCCAAGATCGTGCTCGCCCAGCACCGCTGGCTCACCGGGGGCGCCGCACCGGGCTCCGCGCTCAACCGCACCACGCCGGCGGACCGGGGCGCCTGGCTCGGGCCGGCCGGCGCGGGCATAGCCATCCACGAGGTGTGCGGGCTGTTGTGGCGGGGCGCCAGCATCCACGTCGCGGAACAGGACGTGATCACCTCGCCCCCGGCCCTTCGCGACTGGCTGATCGCGAACCGGATCACCCAGGCCTTCGTGATCACGCCGCTCGGGGAGATGCTCCAGGCGCTGCCCTGGCCCGAGGACTGCACCCTGCGCCTGATGACGCTCGGCGGCGCCAGGCTCAACCGGTGGGCGCCTGCGGACCTGCCCTTCGAGGTCGCCGTCTCCTACGGCTCGCTGGAGGCGTTCCAGATGGCGAACACGCTGCACCCGTGGGAAGCGCGGTGCACCCCCGCCACGGCCACCGCCGCGGACCGCGCGGTGCCGCCGCCCGTCGGACGGCCGCTGCCGGGCGTACGGATCCATGTGCTGGAGGACGACCTGGCCGAGGTGCCCGCCGGAGCCCTGGGCGAGCTGTGGATCGACTCGCCATCGCTCTGCCTCGGCTACCTCGGGGACCCCGCCCTGACCGCCTCCCGGTTCCGCCCCAACCCCTTCGGCGCACCGGGCAGTCGTGTGTACCGGTCGGGGGACGCCGGCCGGTACCGGCAGGACGGGGTGCTCGAACACCACGGGCGCATCGACGACGTCGTCAAGATCCGCGGCCACCGGGTGGAACTGGGTGAGGTCGAGTGGGTGCTCGGCAGCCATCCGAAGGTCGCGCAGGTGTGCGTCGTCACCGTGCGGGACGGCGACCGGTCGCAGCTCGTGGCCTGCTACGTCACCGGGGGGCCGGCGTCCGTGAACGCGTCCCTCGCCGTCGAGCTGCGTGCCCACGTGGCGCGGAGACTGCCCGACTTCATGGTTCCGGCCGCCTATGTGCGGATGGACCGGCTGCCGATGAACACCTCGGACAAGGTCGACCGGCTCTCCCTGCCGCCGGCGGACTGGCGGGACTGGCGGCCGGTCCAGCCCTACCGGGAGCCCCGGGGCGACACGGAGGTCCGCCTCGCGGAGTTGTTCTCCGAGCTGCTCTCGGTCGAGCGGGTCGGAGCCGACGACAACTTCTTCGAGCTCGGCGGGGACTCGCTCCTCGCCGCGCGGTTGCGCTCGGCCGTCGAGGAGGCGTTCGGCCTCCCGCTCGCCCTGTCGACCGTGCTGACCGCCGGGACGCCGGGCGAGCTGGCCGGACACCTGGAGTCCGCGCGCCGGGAGCCGTCCGGCACCGAGACGCTGCCACCGATCGTTCCGCGCGACCGTTCCTGACCGCGTGTCAGGCGAGGGGGAGGGAACATGACGACAACACCACCGCAGGACGTCATCACACGGCTCACCGGAGCCTTCGACTTCCACGACCCGGAGTACACACCTCAGACGGCCGAGGACATCAACGCGGCACTCCGGGAGAAGACACCGGTGGCGTACTCGCCGGCGCACGGCGGCATATGGGTGCTCTCCCGGTACGAGCACGTGAGGGCGGCGCTCAGGGACCACGAGACCTTCAGCTCCGGATCAGGCGTGCACTTTCCGCGTGCCGCCGGCATGCCGAAGTTCTCCCCCATCGACTACGACCCGCCAGAGCACGGGGAGATCCGCAGGCTGATGGCGCCACCGGTGGACCGGGACGCGGTGGCCCGCCTGGAGCCGGCGGTCGCCCGGCTGGCCGCGGACCTGGTGGCGCCGATCGTCCGCCGGGGCCACGGCGACTTCGTCGCGGAGCTGTCCCGGCCGTTCGCCATCGGCGCCCTCGCCCTCGCCATCGGCCTGTCGGAGAGGGCACAGCGGGAGATCCGCGAACTGACCGCCGCCATGTGGCGCCGCATGGCGAAGGACGGCGACTCGTCCGCCTTCTGGCCCGCCTACCGCGACCTGCTGTCGGGGGAGATCGAGCGGGCACGGCGGGAGCCGGGGGACTCCTACCTGTCGTGGCTCGTGAGGGCGCGGATCGACGGCGAGCCGGTCTCCGACGAACTGCTGTACTCCGTCATCGTCTCGTACTGCGTCGCCGGCCACGACAACACCATGAACACGGTCAGCCGCGTCCTGTGGCACCTGGCGGGCGACCCGGCGCTGCAACGTCGGATCAAGGCGGAACCCGGCCTCGCGGCCCAGGTCGCGGAGGAGACGCTGCGCAGATGGTGCCCGACCGACCGGTTCACCCGTGTCACCGCGCGCGACGTCACGGTCGACGGTGTCACCATCCCGAAGGGATCCCGGGTGGTCCTGCTCTTCGACGCCGCCAACCGCGACCCCGACATGTTCCCCGACCCGGACGCCTTCCGCCCCGACCGCGACAACGCCCACCGGCACCTGAGCTTCGGCAACGGCCTGCACCACTGCCTGGGAGCGCGGCTGGCGCGCGCCGAGTTCGGCGCCGTCCTCGGCGAACTCGCCCGGCATCCCGAGTATTTGCTGACCGAGGAGCCCCGGCTCTCCTTCGAGAACGGGCGGCACATCATGTTCGACCGCGTCCCGGTCCGCTTCGAGCGAACCGGGACGACGGCAGGGAAGGCGGGGGACTGAACCGTGGAGGACGCTTCGACCGGGGCACCGGGCACCGGTGCCCCTTCACTGGAACCGCTGCTCACACTGGCCTCAGGACTGTGGCGCTCGCAGACCCTCGTGGTGGCCGAGGCCCTCGGCATGTTCACCTTCCTCCACCAGGAGGAAGGGGCGACCGCGCACGAGGCCGCCAAGGGACTCGGCATATCCGAGCGGCCCGCGGAGATGCTGCTGACCGCGGCGGCCGCCCTGGGGCTGCTGCGCAAGGACGGTGACCGCTACGTCAACAGCCCCGTGTCCGACGCGTATCTGGTACGCGGCAGGCCGTACTACTTCGGCGACTACATCCGCATGCTGCAGGAGTACGTCTACCCCGGATGGATGCGGATCACCGAGGCCGTCCGGACCGGCCGGCCCACCAGAGCGACCCCGGAACCCGGCAAGGGAATCTTCGCCGAGGACAACCGCCCGGCTCTCTTCTGGGACGGGCTCTACCCGGTGTCGGCGCTCACCGCCCAGGCCCTGGCCAGGGCGGTCGACCTGGACGGCGCCAGGCTGCTGGACGTCGGCGGTGGCGGCGGCGCCTTCACCGTCGAGCTGTGCCGCCACCACCCGCGGCTGCGGGCCACCGTCTTCGACCTGCCGCACGTGTGCGCGCTGACGGCGGGCCGGATCGCCGAGGCAGGGCTGGCGGACCGGATCGCGGTGCGCCCCGGCGACTTCTTCGCCCCGCAGGACCTGCCCGAGGGCCACGACACGGTCCTGCTCTCCATGATCCTGCACGACTGGGACGAGACACAGGGCCGCGAACTGCTGGCCAAGTGTTTCAGGGCGCTGCCCGCGGGCGGAAGGATCGTGATCAGCGAACTGCTCGTCGACGACGACAAGGCGGGACCGCAGGACGCCGCCCTGATGAGCCTGAACATGCTGGTCGGCACCCCTGGGCGCAACTACACGGCCGCCGAGTACACCGACTGGCTGCGCGCCGCCGGCTTCCAGGGCGTACACACCGAGCGATTCCGGGCACCGGTGGCGAACGGCGCCGTGGTCGCCCACAAGCCGTGACGCGAAGGGGGCGAGGTCTGTGACGACCCGGGGGAAGTGGCTGCTCAGGGAGCCCGCGCCGGACGCGCCGTACCGTCTGTTCTGCCTTCCCTACTCCGGCTGCGGGGCCTCGATGTTCCGCGAGTGGCCCGAGCGGATCGGTCCGGTGGAGGTCCTGCCGGTGCAGATGCCCTGGCGCGAGAACCGGATGCGCGAACCGCACTTCCAGACCTACGAGCGGCTGGCCGCCGACCTCGTGGACGCGCTGGCCGGCCATCTCGACCGCCCCTACGCCGTGTTCGGGCACTGTGGCGGCGCGCTGCCGGCCTTCGAGACCGTGCTGCGGATCGAAGGGCGCGGGCTGCGTCCGCCCGCCCGCTGCTTCGTCTCCTCGCAGGTCGCCCCGCAGGACGGCCCCTACGGCCGGTTTTTGGGGATGACGGACGAGGAGCTGCGGGCCGAACTGAGGGGCCTGCTCGCGGAACTCGGCTCCCCCGCCCCCGCGCCCGACCTGCTCGACCTGCTCCTGGAGATCCTGCAGGCCGATCTGGACGCGAACCGCGCGTACCGCAGGGAGCGGCCGGTGCGGGTGTCCTGCCCGATCACCGTCATCGGATGGGACGAGGACACCGAGGTCCCGCACGGGCTCATGGCCGGCTGGAGCGCGTGGGGCGAGGCCCGCAAGCACGTGCTGTCCGGGACGCACTACACCTTCCTGCACCTGCCGGACGCCCTGCGTGACCTGCTGATCACGGACCTCACCGAAGCCTGACCGGGGCGCGTACACGTGGCCGGCCTGGGCCGGTGGGCAGGGGGTGTCAGCGGGAGCTGGTCAGCCCGGGGGCCGCCGGGTGCGGCGTCGCGCCGTCCCAGAGCGCGGCGGGGGCGCCCATGCGGGCTGCCTCCACCGAGGCCAGCCGGTAGGCGGTGGCCGCGGTGGAGTGCGCCAGCATTCCGCGCACACCGTGGAGTTGCAGCGCCTTCCGGGTGCACAGCAGGGCGTGCTCCGCGGCGACGGCCAGCAGGCGTGCCGCGTCGGCGGGGTTCTCCCGCCCCTGGTCGCGGTGCCAGGCGACCTCGTGCAGCAGCAGACGCCAGCCGTCCGACTCCCCGACGAGCCGGGCCAGGCCGTGCGACACGGTCTGCAGGTTCACCAGCGGACTGCCGTACTGCACCCGGCGGTTGACGTGCGAGCGGGCCACGGCGAGCGCCCGGTCCGCGAGGCCGAGGAGGACCGCCGCCTGACGGACCCGGGCCGCGTCCAGCGCCCGGCTCCACCGCTCGGCGGGCAGGTCGAGGGCCTCGGCCCGGGCGCCGCCGAAGTGCAACCGCACGGTGGGCAGCCTCAGCAGGGAGCCGGCCTCGACGGCGCAGGTGGCGGGGTCCTGGCTCACCACGTACGGGCGGGTGGTGCCGTCGTGCGCCGTGGCGCGGGCGACCACAAGACCGAAGTCGCCGGCCGGCAGGTGCTCGCTGTCGCCCCAGAGCCGGCCCTCCGCGTCGACCCGCAGCCCGGTGCCGGTGTGCACACCGGCGGTCGTGGCGTGCCGCTGGCCCTTGAGTACCTCTTTGAGGAGCGGTTCCGCGACACCCGTCTCCTCCAGCAGTTCGAGGACGAGCACCGTCTCGCGGTAGGCGCCGAGCGGTTCGAGCCCGTGACCGAGCCGGGCGTTGACCACGATGTCGGCACTCAGCCCCAGTCCGAGGCCGCCCAGGGACTGCGGGGCGCCGAGTACGGGAACGCCGATCGCGGCGAGTTCGGCGTACACGTCGCCCGTCCTCGTCAGCGCGGTGTCCACGGCTTCGGCGAGCCGGGTCTGGAGCGGGTCGATGCGCAGATCCATGTTCAGCCCCCGGTCCGGGTGTCGTCCAGCAGCCGGGCGCCGGCGACGATGTCGAGCAACACCTCGGAGGCGCCGCCCGAGATGGTCATGCCGGGTGCTTCCCGGTAGGCCGCCTCCAGCACCGGGTCGTCCGTGCCCGGCTCCGGCTCCAGCAGTTCCGGTCCCAGCGTCTCGAACGCCCACCACGCGATCCCCTGTGCGGTCTCGCTGCAGTGCCACTTGGCGAGGGACGCCTGTGCGATGTCCGACTCGCCCTCGTGCAGACTCTGCAGGGCCCGGCAGGTCAGCAGTCTGCTGGCATCGAGCCGTGCCTGGTGCCTCGCGAGCCCGGCGAGTTCGCTCCCGGTCGGTCGCCGGCCGTCCGCGACGAGCCGGTCGGCGGCGCGTTCGAGCCAGTAGCGGGCGCGGACGTAGTAGTCCAGCCCGTTCCGCTCCGCCGCGAACATCCGGGTGATCAGCGACCACCCGGCGCCGACCGCGCCGAACACGGCGTCCTTCCCCACGCGCACCTGCGAGAAGCGGATGTCGTGGAACTGCTCGTCGGCCAGGCTCGGAAGGGGACGGACCGAGACGCCCGGGGTGTCCAGCGGCACCAGGAACAGGGTGATGCCCTCGTACCGGCTGTTCCCGCTGTCCGTGCGCACCGCGCACAGGGCGACGTCGGCGTAGGCGCTCTTGAGGTTGTAGGTCTTGCGGCCCTCGACGACCCAGCCCGAGCCGTCGGACGCCGGGATGGCGCGCGTGGTGACGCTCGCCAGGTCGGACCCGTGCTCAGGTTCGGTGAACAGGATGCACGCCGTCAGGTCCCCGGAGGCCAGCCGCGGCAACAGCGAGCGCTTCTGCTCCTCCGTGCCCGCCTGCAGGATCAGGGAGCCGACTATCTGCACAGAGATGTAGTACAGACTCTGTGGTATTCCGTGGCTCACCATCCGTTCGAGGAGGACCACGGTCGCGGTGAAGTCCGCGTCCCGGCCACCGTAGCGGCTCGGCCAAGAGGGCGCCAGCACGCCGGCCCGGCCCAGGTGGCGGTAGAGGTCGCGGACGTCTCCGTCCATGTGGTCGGCTCGGCTGCGCGCCGTTCGGCGGAGCCGGCGTGTCTCAGGATCGGCGAACAGCGCGTCCACCTCTTGCTCGAACGCGGCTGTGGATTCCGGCACTTCGAAGTGCATGGGCGATCCTCGTCAGTCCAGTCGCAAGCGTCAATGTAGAGTGTTACTGTGCGGACTCGATGAGGACTTTATAGTATCCCGGCGCTTTCAGGGCGGACGTATGAGTCGACAAAGTGAACTGCTCCGCCGGCTGCGTCGCCTGCCGGCGGAGCGCAGGGAAGAGTTTCTCGCCCAGCTCGACGGTGTCACCCGGGGCACCCGGTCCGCGCCGCTGTCCTGTCGTCAGGAACAGCTCTGGCTGTTCGACCGGGTGGCGCCGAGCGGCAGGGCGTACGGCCTGGCCTTCGTGCTGACGCTGACCGGTCCGCTGGACGCCACGGCCCTGGAGGCGGCGGTGAACGACGTCGTCGCACGGCACGCCGTGCTGCGGTCGGTGTTCCCGCACGAGCACGAGACGGGCGCCCAGGTGGTGCAGTCCCCGCCCCGTGTGCGGCTGCCTGTGGAGGAGCCGACGGAGCCGGGGCCGGACGGGCCGGTCCGCCAGGTCGTCCGTGCCGAGCTGGGCAGGGGCTTCGACGTCAACACCGATCTGATGGTGCGATTCCGGCTGCTGCGACGCTCGGAGCGGGAACACCTGCTCGTGGTGGTGACCCACTCCCTGGTCATGGACCCGCGCTCGGCCGGCGTGCTGTGCGCCGACCTCGCCGCCGCCTACCGGGGGCGGTGCGCGGGGCGGGCCCCCGACTTCGGCACACCCGCGGCGCACTTCGGCGACTACGCGGCCTGGCAGCGCGAGTGGAGCCGGGGCGACGACGCCGAGCGCATGGCCGCCCACTGGCAGCGCGCGCTGGCCGGCTGGGAGGACACGGCGTTCCCCACCGACCTGCCGCGGCCCAGGCTGCTGGCTCTGGACGGCGGGGTGGTGCGCGAGCCGTTGCCCGCGCGCTCGGCGGAGCGGGTGCGGGGCGTCGCCCGCGACCTGGAGGTGAGCCCGGAGGATGTGCTGCTCGCCGCCTACGTCGCCACGGTGGCCCGGCACACCGGCACCACCGACGTGCTGATCGGCGTGCCGCACGACGTCCTCGGGCCGTTCGCACCCGACACCCTCGTCGGCGACTGCGGCAACCTGCTTCCGCTGCGCGTCGAGGTGGACACCGGAGCGTCCTTCGCCGACCTGGTGCGCACGGTGTCCCGCCGGCGCGCGGAGGCCGAACACCACGGCGACCTTCCCTTCAAGCTCGTCCTGGAGCGCCTCGGCGTCGACCCCGATCCCAGCCGGCTGCCACTCGTCCAGCTCGGGTTCACCGCCGCGCCCCGGGCCGTGGAGCCGGTGCGGGCGGGCGACCTGCGGATCGTCGCCGAACAGGTGGACACCGGCGTCGGCACCTTCGAACTCTCCCTGGAGGCCGCTCTCGACGGACCCGCCCCGGCGGTCGCCGTGCGGTACGCGTCCGCGCTTTACCGCGAACCGACCGCCCGGCGGGTGGCCCAGCGCTACCTGCGGCTGCTCGACGGCGGCTGCCGCGCCCAGGCACAGCCCGTCAGCGCCCTGCCGTTCGGTGAGCCGGACGCGCAGGACCGCATCCTCGGCGAGTGGAACGAGCCGATCGGCTCCTGCCCCGACGACACCGTCCACGGGATCTTCGAGCAGGTCGCCCGCGCGTACCCCGACCGGGTCGCGGTGGTCTCCCGCAAGGGCGGGACGACGTATGCCGAACTGGACGCCTGGGCCAACCGCGTCGCCCGTGGCCTGCTCGACCAGGGTGTCCGGGCCGACGCGCGGGTGCTCGTCATGGTGGAGCGCGGGCCGGCGCTGATCGCGGCGATGCTCGGCGTGCTGAAGGCCGGGGCGGCCTACGTGCCCGTGGACCTGACCCTGCCCGAGGAGCGCGTCGACGCCATCGCCGAGGACTCGGGGGCCGGCTGGGCACTGGTGTCACCGGGGTCCCCCCGGCCCGCCGCCGAGGGCGTACGCACGGTGGACGTCGAGGAGGACGTCGCCGGTCTGCCCCAAACCGCCGTGGACGCGTGGGCCGTTCCCGAGTCGCTCGCCTACGTGATCTACACCTCCGGGTCCACCGGACGCCCCAAAGGGGTGCTCATCGAGCACCGCAACGTCACCAACTTCATCAGGACGGTCGGCGAGATGTTCGGGCTCGGCCCGGACGACCGCATCCTGCAGTTCGCCTCCCCGGGATTCGACGTCTCGGTGTTCGAGGTCTTCGGCGCCTTGCTGACCGGCGCCCGCCTGTACGTCGTCGACGAGGAGCGCAGGTCGGTCGACGCCCTGGACGAACTCCTGGTGGAGGAGCGGATCACGGTCGCCGACCTGCCACCGGCGATCATGGAACTGCTTGAGCCCGAGCGGTACGGGGACCTGCGGGTGGCCTTCGTCGGCGGGGAGGCGTTCACCGGTGAGCTCACCACCCGCTGGGCGCGGGGACGCGCCTTCTACAACGGGTACGGGCCGACCGAGACCACGGTGACGGTGGTGGCCAGGAGATGCGAGGGGCAGTGGACGTCGTCGCCGCCCATCGGCCGGGCCATGGCGAATCACCGCGCGTACGTCCTCGACGCGGACCTGGGGCTGCAGCCGCCGGGCGCGGTGGGCGAACTCGCCATCGCCGGGCTCGGTGTGGGGCGCGGCTACCTGGGCCGGCCCGACCTCGGCGCCGAGCGGTTCCGCCCCGACCCGTACGGTCCGCCGGGTTCGCGCATGTACCTGACGGGTGACCTGGCGGTCTGGGACGACGACGGCGACCTGCGCTTCCTCGGCCGGATCGACCGTCAGGTCAAGGTCAGGGGAGTGCGGATCGAACTGGGAGACGTGGAGGCCGCGTTGCAGACCGTCGCCGGGGTGGCCCGCGCGGTCGCCGACGTCGCAGTGGACCCCCGTCTGGGCACGCTGCTGATCGCCTACGTCGTCCCCGAGGACGGTGCCGACCTGCAACTGGACGCGGTACGGGCCGCGCTCGGCACCCGGCTGCCGCCGACCATGGTGCCCAACGTGCTGGTGCCGCTGGACGAGGTGCCACTGACCCAGAGCGGCAAGGTCGACCGGCGGGCGCTGCCGGCCGTGGAGTTCGCCGGCGTGGAGGACGAGGCGGACATCGACGACGAACACAGCACGCCCACGGAGCGGCTGGTGCGCGGGGAGGTGTTCGCGCCGCTGCTGGGGGTGCGCACCGGCAACGCCGTCAACTTCTTCGCGGCCGGGGGAACCAGCCTGCAGGCGATCCGCATCGCCTCGCGGGTCAAGGCCGTCTTCGGGGTCGACGTGCCGATCGCGGACTTCTTCGCCGATCCCACGGTCGGCGGACTCGCCCGTCTGGTCGACGAGTCCACCGAACGCGACCGGGAGCGCCGAGGCGCCCTCGCCAAGGCCCTGGACATGGTGGAGGGACGCACCGACGAGGAGATCGGCGACCTCGCCCGGCTCCTGGAGGCGAGTGAGGGGGACAGGTGACGATGTCGGTGACGGGCTCGCACAGCACGCACGGTGCACGGGGCACACACGGCAAGCAGACCGCATCAGACACACCGGGCACACCGGGCGCGCAGACCGCACCGGGCACACACGGCGCGCAGACCGTACCGGGCACACCGGGCGCGCAGGGCACACCGGCAGGTCCGGCCGCCTTCTCGGCGGAATCCCGGTGGATCAGGAGGGCGGCCCGGCCGTCCGCCGCGCTGCGGCTGATCTGCCTGCCGTTCGCGGGCGGTGGCGCGTCGGTCTTCGCGGACCTGCCCGGACTGCTGCCGGAGTCGGTGGAAGTCGTCGCCGTGCAGCCTCCCGGCCGCGAGGACCGCTCCCGGGAGGACGCGCCCGGCGATCTCGGCGCACTGGTGCGGGCCTGCGCCGTGGCACTGCGCCCGTACTGCACGGTGCCCTACGCCCTGTACGGCCACTGCGCGGGCGCCCTGCTCGCCTACGAGGTCGCACAGACCATGGGCGAGCGGTTCGGCGTATGGCCCCGGACGCTGGTGGCCGGCGCGCAGCCCGCCCCGCACCTGCCCCCGTCCGGGCCGGTGCTGCACGAACTGCCGGACGCCGAACTCCTCGGCGTCGTCCGGGCCAGGGGCGGCATCCCCGACGCGCTGCTGGGCACACCCGCCTTCCTCGCGTTCCTGCTGCCCGTCCTGCGCGCCGACTTCAGGCTGTGGGAGCGCTACGAGTACCACGCCCGTCCGCCGCTGCCGGTGCCCGTCACGACACTGCGCGGCCGGGACGACCGGCTCGTCGGGCCGCGGGACGCGCAGGCGTGGCGCGAGCACACCTCGGTGGGGGCCTCGGACCGGCTCGTGGACGGCGGCCACTACTTCATCAAGGACATGTCCCTGGACGCCGCACGCACCCTGGCGGAGGCCCTGCTCACGCAGTGAGCGGCGACGGAGGAGAAGGAGGGCGTACATGCCCGACAGCGGGGATCTGGCCAGGATCGACCGGGCCGCGCTCGGCGTCGAGGGGGTGCGCGAGGCGGTCACCGTCATCGACCGCAGACTGCGGGAGCACGACGCCCCCGGCGAGGGCCCGGCCACGGCCCGCCCGCAGGGAACGCCGATCACGGGAGAGCGGCCGGCCCTGGTGCGCGGCCCGGAGCCGGCCGTCCCGCGCGACGCCCCGCGGACCCTCGGCGAGGCCCTGTTGCGGGCCGCGTCGCTGGCACCCGGCCGAGGACTCACCTATGTGCTCCCCGACGGCAGCACCGACCGGCAGACCTACCCGGAACTGGTGGACGGGGCGCTGCGAGCGCTCACGGGACTGCGGGCGCTGGGGCTCGCGCCGGGCGACTCGGTGCTGATGCAGTGCGCGGACAGCCGGACGTTCGTCACCGGGTTCTGGGCGTGCGTCCTGGGCGGCTTCGTCCCCACGCCGGTCGGGACCGGCCCCGACTACCGCACGGAGAACGCCGTCGTCCGCAAGCTGCGCGCCGCATGGGAGCTGCTTGACCACCCGGTGGTGCTGACCGACACCGGACTCCGCGACCGGGTGGCCGGTCTGGCCCCGCGGTGGGAGGCGGAAGGGCGGCTGCGCGTCGTCTCCCTGGCCGAGTCTGCCTCGGCGGGAGAGCCGGCCGAGCCGTTCGCCGCGACCCAGGACCACCCCGCGGTCAACCTGCTGACCTCGGGCAGTACGGGGACGCCGAAGTGCGTGCGGCACGGCCACCGCACGATCGTCGCCCGTACCCACGCCGCCATCGCCGCAGGCGGCTTCACGGAGGACGACGTCTCGCTGAACTGGATGCCGCTCGACCACGTCGGCGGCATGGTGATGTGCAACGTGCGCGACGTGTTCCTGCGCTGCGAACACGTCAACGCCCGTACGGAGAGCATGATCCGGCGGCCGCTGGACTGGCTGGACTGGATGCACCGCTTCCGGGCCACCACCACATGGGCGCCGAACTTCGCCTTCGCGCTCGTCCTGAAGCACCGCGAGGAGATCGCGGCCGGACGGTGGGACCTCTCCCGCATGCGCCACATCTGCAACGCGGGCGAGGCGGTCGTGGCCCGGACGGCGTTCGCCTTCGTGGAGGCGCTCGCACCGCACGGCCTGCCGGCCGACGCCATGGTGCCGTGCTGGGGCATGTCCGAGACCTCCTCCGGGGTCACCTACGGGCGGCTCGACATCCGTGACCGGGCGGTGGGCACCGTCACCCTCGACTCCGGGTCGCTCGACGGACAGCTGGTCGGGACGGCGCCCGGCACGCCGGGTGCGGTGACGCTGGCCGAGGCCGGCAGGCCGGTGCCGGGAGTGGCGCTGCGGATCACGGACGACGAGGGACGTGTGCTGCCGGAGGGGCGGGTGGGCCGCCTGCACGTCACCGGCACCACCGTCATGGAGGGCTATCTGCGCAACGAGGCAGCCAACGCCGCGAGCTTCACCGACGACGGCTGGTTCGACACCGGTGACCTCGGCTTCGTGCGCGAGGGGCGGCTGACGCTGACCGGGCGCCGGCAGAGCATGGTCGTCGTCAACGGCGCCAACTACCCCTCGCACGAGATCGAGGCGGTGATCGAGCAGACCGAGGGGGTACGGCCCGCGTGCGCGGCCGTGTGCGGTCTGCCGGACGAGAACACGGGCACGGAGGCCGTGTACGCGTTCTTCGTCCCGACCCCGGCCGCCTCGGCGGACCTGGACCGCACGGTCCTCGGCATCCGCACGGCGCTGACCCGCACACTCGCGCTGCGTCCCAAGGCGATCGTGCCGGTGAGCGAGAAGGAGTTCCCCCGGGCCGCGGGCGGCAAGATCCAGCGCGGGCACCTGGTGGACGCGCTGCGGCAGGGACGCTTCGACCACCGCATGTACGGCGGGGTACCGGCACGGGCCGAGCGGGGCGGCAGCCGCATGCTGGAGTCCGCCTGGTCGCCGGTGGACGTCCTGGCCACCGGGCCGGGGGACCGGCCGACCGTCGTCTACGCGCCCTGCACGGCCGACTGGGCGTGGCGGGTGCCCGGCGTCACGGGAGTCGTCACGCCCGGTGAGCGGTTCCGGACGGGAGAGGGCGGCCATGTCGTGGCGGACCTCGCCGACCCGGAGCAGCAGGACCGCGCACTCGCCCACCTGCTCGCCGTCTCGGGGCCGCCCGAGCGGGTCGTGTACGCGGTGGAGAGCGGCGCCACGGACGACGCACCCGAGGCGCCCGAGCGTTTCCTGGTCACCCTGGCCGCCCTCGCCCGTGCGGTGCCCGGCGCCGACCTCGTCGTCCTGACCCGGGGCGCGCTGCACGTGCGCGAGGGGGACGAGGTGGCCCCGGGGCGTGCGGCACTGACGGGGATGGTCCGCACCGCCGTCACCGAGGGCGTGTGCGCGTCGGTCCGGCTGGTCGACGCGCCCCTCGACGCCGACGGCAGGGCCCTGGCGCAGCTGGCGGACACCGGCTACGGCGCCGATGCGGTCGGTGTGCGCGACGGCGTCGGATACGCGTACGGACTGCGGGTGGTGGAGCCGGCTGGGGACCTGGACGTCCCCGGAGAGTTCCTGCGGCCGGGAGGCACGGCCCTGGTCACCGGCGGACTCGGCGGCCTCGGCCGGGCGGTCTGCGAACACCTGCTGGTCGCCGTCGGCGCACGGCTGGTCGTCGTCGGGCGCACCCCTGAGGCCGAGCTGGACAGGACCGGAGCCGGCGAGGTCCTGGCCGCGCTGCGCGACCTCGGAGAGGTCCGCTACGTGGCCGCCGACGTGGCCGACGCCGACGCGCTCTCCGCCGCGGTCGCCACCGCGGAACGCGACGGGGGACAGCGGCTCGACCTGGTCGTACACCTCGCCGGGAGCCCGATCGCACCGCAGTGGGACGACCTGAAGGCCCACCATCTGACGCGGGAGTCGGTGACCTGGCTGCGCCGTATGCTGCGCCCCAAGGCGGGCGGCTGCGCGGCCATCGAGGAACTGCTGAAGGACCGCCCGGACACCGCCGTGGTGCTGTTCTCGTCCGTCAACGGCTTCCTCGGCGGCAGCGGTTTCGGCGCCTACGCCGCCGCGAACGCCGCCGTCGACGGCTATGCGCGGCGGTGGGCCGCACGCGGGCGGAGGGTGCGCTGTCTGGCGTGGAGCATGTGGGCGGGGCCGGGCATGAACGAGGGCAACCCGCTGACCGCGGCGGCCCGGCGCCGCGGACTCGGCCTCATCGGCCCCGCCGAGGGCATGTCGTCACTGCTCCGCGCCCTGCACCACCGCGGCCCCCACCTGTTGATCGGCGCCGATCCCGCGAACCCGCACATGCGGCCCCATCTCGCGTCCGACCAGTTCGCCGGGGGCAGCGTCGTCGTCGCGGTGGTGCCGGAGCCGGAGGCGGACGTCGACACGGTGCGCCGCGAGGTCGCCGCGGCACTGGCCCGCGAGGGGGTCTTCGCCCAGATCACGGTCGCGCCGCGGCTGCCAAGGGACGTGCTCGGCGCCGTCGACCCGGTGGCGGTCCTGGCCTCCCGGGAGACCGCGCACGTCGCCCACGCCGCTCCCCGGGGTCCGGCGGAGACGCTGGTGGCGGACGTGCTGGGAGAACTCCTCGGCACCGACCGGATCGGCCGGGACGTCTCCTTCTTCACCCTCGGATGCGACTCCATCAGAGCGGTGCGGGCGGCCGACAAGCTGGGGACGCGCTTCGGCCGCGATGTGCCGGTGGAACTCCTCTACGCCCACCCGACGGTGCGCGAGCTGGCCGACGCCCTCGGCCGGCCGGCCGGCCCCTGAACCGGCGCCCGGCCCGCGTCGTCGTACGCGGGCCGGGCACCCGCCCGCCACCGGCTGCTCACCGCCCGCCGGCGAGAGGGTGTTCAGGACCGCGCGCGATCCGCAGTCGCCGCTCCCGCAGCCACTGGTAGTGCGGCAGGTGGTAGCGGTAGTACGGGCCGAGCACCGGGTGGTTCTCGACCTCCGCCGCTCCGGCGCTGGGGCGACGCGTGACGCCGGTGCTCGCGGCCACCTCGGTGTGCCAGCGCATCGTCTTCTCCCAGCCGGGGAGCACCGAGGGGGACCAGGACAGTGCCTGGGGCCTGAACTCCAGGCCCACCGCCCGGCAGTACGCGTGGACGGTGGCTTCCGGGCGGTCCACGAAGTCGTCGGAGTCGATCACCACTGGTTCGCCGCCGCCCGCGCCGCGCACCGCTTCGTGGATCTCCCGGACCCGGTCGAAGCCGATCTCGTCGCGGGTGAGCCGCGGGTTGAGCCGGTGATGCGACGCAATGGCCTCACGCGGATGCCGCACGATGAACGTGTGCGTGGCCTCCCGCAGGAAATCTTCGGCGGCGAGCACACCCGGGTAGGGAAAGTCGGTGGTGTCCTTCACGAACACCGGCGTGCGCTCGGCCAGCGACAGCAGCTCGTCCATCAGCGTCCGCTCGTCCGTGTGGGACACGCCGGCGACCTCGGTGGTGCCGAAGTCCTTCAGGTGGGAGAACGGCTCATGGAGCACCGTGAAGTCGCCGCGCTCGTGCATCATGCGGGCGAAGGCCGTGGAGCGGCAGCGCGGCGGACTCCACAGCACCAGCAGCCGGGGTCCGGACTCAGACAGTGGCATCGCGTTCTCCCGTCGTCCCGCGGCGTGCCGCGTGCCGGACGGCCTGCGCCACTTCCTCGCGGTGCTCGGTGACGAAGAAGTGACCGCCGGGGCGTACCCGCAGTTCGAACCCGGAGCAGGTCTCGTCTCCCCAGCCCCGCATGGCCTCCGGTGGGACCTCGGGGTCCCGGTCGCCGCACCAGGCCAGGATCGGGCAGTCCAGCGGCGCGCCCGGCCGGTAACGGTACCGCTCGATGAGCGAGAAGTCCGAGCGCATCATCGGCAGCAGCAGGTCCAGCAGTTCGTCGTGCGCGAGGATCTCCTCGTCGATGCAGCCGTAGTCCCGCAGGACCCCCACGAACTCCGGCAGGGGCAGGGAGCTCACCGGCCGCAGCGGCCGCACGACCGGGGGCGCGGGCCGCCCGCTGACGAACAGGTACCCGACCCCGCGGCCCCACGCCCGCAGGCGCCGCGCGGTCTCGAACGCCAGGATGGCCCCCATGCTGTGCCCGAACAGCAGCGGCACGGTCGGCGCCGCCGCGATCAGCCCCGCGACCTCGTCGGCGACCGCGTCGAGCGATGTCGCCAGGGGTTCCGTCATGCGGGCTCCCCGCCCCGGCAGCTGAACGGGCACCAGCTCGACTGAGCCGTCGACGTACGCGGCCCAGTCGGCGTAGTAGCTCGCCGAACCGCCGGCGAAAGGGAAGCAGTACAGGCTGTGGCGCGCGGTGGGGGAACGGAACCTCTGGTCGAACCAGGAGCCGGCGCCGCTCACCGGCCGGCCTCCGCGCTGTCGGGCCGCCGCCCCGGGCGGGGGAGCAGCCGCACCGGCATCCGCTTGTACCCCGCGACGAAGTTCGACGCCAGATGGGCGACCTCGCCCGCCGGCTCCACCGACTCGACGAGGTCGAGCAGTTCGTCCAGGAGGACGCGCAGGGCCAGGGTCGCCAGGCCGGCGCCGATGCAGTAGTGCGGCCCGACGCCGAAGGCGACGTGGCGGTTGGGGTGCCGGGTGACGTTGAAGCGGTACGGGTCCGTGAAGACCCGCTCGTCGCGGTTGGCGGACCCCAGCCACACACTGACTGGCTCGCCCGCGCGTATCAGCTGTCCGTGCAACGTGACGTCGCGCACGGCGTAGCGCATGAAGTGGCTGGCGGGCGACGCCCAGCGCAACACCTCCTGCACGCACCGTTCGCGCAGTTCCGGGTTGTCGCGGACCCTGGCGAACTGCTCCGGGTGCTGTCCCATCATCGACACCATCGTGCACACCGCGTGCGGGGTGGTGACGTTCGCTCCGAGCAGGAGCGCGTAGCAGTTCAGCATCAACTGCCGTTCGGTGAGCGGGTTCTCGTCGAGGTCCATCGAACGCAGAATGCCGATCAGGTCGGTGCCGGGGTCGGTGCGCGAGCGCCGGAGGACCTCCGTACGGAAGAAGTCGAACAGCTCGTGGTGCGCCTGGCGGACGGTGTCGGTCGGGGAGCCGGTGGAGTAGTCCGGGTCGTCGTAGGCGACCGTCGTCGTGGTCAGCTCAGCCATGCGCGGCCAGTGTTCGCTCGGCAGCCCCATCAGCGTGCCGGTGAAGGCCATCGGGAACATCAGGGCGGCCTGGGCGACGTCGAAGACCGGGCCGGCGAGCGCCGGCTGCAGCAGCCGGCGCACCTGCGCCCGGATGGAGTCCTCCTGGCCGGCCACCGCACGCGGGGTGAGGGCGCGGTTCAGCGGCTCCCGCAACTGCCGGTGCCGGGGCGGGTCGGTGTCCGGCATCATGTCGTCCGACGCGATGTCCGGCATGCTCAGGTCGACGATGCACAGCATGGTGCCGCGCCGGGAGGAGAACGCCGCGTGGTCCCGCAGCACCCGGTGCACGTCGTCGTACCGGGTCAGCACCCAGAACGGCTCGCGTCCGTCGCCCGGGTCGCAGCGGTAGGCGGGGCGGTGCTCCCGCAGGTGCGCCCACAGGGCGTGCGGGTCGCCCGACGCGTAGTACGCGGAGTCCAGCAGGTCGGCGTCGCGGAACGCTACCGGAGCGAACGGGGGGGTGGACAACAGCATCTCAGGCTCCTCCCGCCCGCTCGGCGGTCCGGGCGTCCACCACGTCGGCGAGCTCCGCGACACCGGTGGCGCGGTAGAAGTCCCCGACCGGCACCCGGACCCCCAGCTCCTCGGCGATCGTGTCCAGCAACTCGATCGCCGACAGGGACGTCCCGCCGAGGACGAAGAAGTCGTCTTCCTGCCGGACGTCCCCGACCCGCAGCACACGTTCGTAGAGTTCGGCCATCCGTTCGCCGGTGGGGCGGGCGGACCCCTGCGCAGGGGTGCCCGCCTGTGCGGGACCGTGCATGTCGATCACCTTTTCCCGGTTTTCCCGATCTCGATCACCTGCGTCGCGGCGGCGCGGATCGCCGCCGCGCTGACGCCTGACTCCTCCAGCGCCTCCCGGTGGCCGCGTACCACCGTCCCGACCGGCCCGTTCACGGCCACGCGGCGGTGCGGCACCGGGCAGTGCGCGCCGACTGCCTCGGCGACGGCGTCACCGAGGCCGCCCCGCGGTCGGTGCTCCTCCACCGTGACCAGCGCCCCGGTGGTCCGGGCCGCCGCGAGCACGGCCCGCGAGTCCAGCGGACTGAGCGTGTGCACCTGGATCACCTGGCAGGACACACCGTCGCCGGCCAGGGCGTCGGCCGCCTCCAGCGACATGAGCACGGGGTGCGGCCCCATGGCGATCACCGTCACGTCGGGCCCGGGCCGCAGCCGGACGGCGTGGCCGAGGCGGAACGGCGGCCGTCCGCCGTGCACCGAG